>CAMWJT010000019.1 GCA_947174625.1 uncultured Ruminococcus sp. | reverse complement strand
TAACATGACTGAATATTTGAATGATGCAGAAGAATTTTTGAATATTTGTCCTTCAGATATAGAACCATTTGAAATCATAGAAAAGCCGGCAAAAATAATCGGATTTCTTGATGTACTTACAGAAAAAGTATTGCCGGAAGTAATGATTGCAAAGATACCTGTAAAAAATCCGTGGGAACTGCCGTTGTGGATTCCGATGGGCGGATTTAATGATTGTCCTGCACCAGAAGAACAAGCTGTTATTTTTAAATATTGGTTTGAAAATTATGGAGCTGTTCCGGCTTGTGTGACACATGATACATGGGAATTATTTATAAATGATCCGCCTGAAACAATTGAAGAAGCCTTAAAAATAGCAAAATTGCAATCTGTATTTGATTATGATATTGTAGACCAGGGGTTTGGCATTGTTGCTAATTTAGCAAAAAATTTGATTCATAATCCTGTATGGTATTTTTGGTGGGATTGAATTCAAAAGAAACAGCAAATCATACAAACAATGAAAGAACGAAAGGAGGCAACGGCATTTTTTCCTGATCTGAGAAGTTGAGAAATTTTGCCGTAATCAGATGAATTTTAATGTTCCTATGAAGACAACCGGTGCATTGGATTGTCAGGCACTTGCACAACAGTCTGGACGGATTAAATCTGCCATTGATCTGAAACATGCGACAAATCAGGATTTTGCGCCAGTATTTACATCACAGCAGAATGTCCGGCATTCGCAGAGTACCCAGTACACGCACAATCCCCAGTATACACAAAGTCCCCAGTATTCGCAGAATCCTCAGCATACGCAGAATTCTCAGTATTCGCAAAATTCTCAGTATTTACAAAATTCTCAGTATTCGCAGAATTCTCAGTATTCGCAAAATCCTCAGTATTCACAAAATTCTCAGTATTCACAGAATCCTCAGTATTCGCAGAATCCTCAATACTCACAAAGTTCTCAGTATTCTCAGAATTCCCGGAATTTTGATCCGATTTCCAGTTCTGGTATGTATCTCCGGAAAGGACAGAAAATCCCTGTTTCTGAGCCGTTCATCCGGATTGCGCTTGGCTGGGACGTTCTCAATCCTGCCTGTGAACTGGACGCTTCTTCGTTCATGCTCGGACAAGATGAAAAAGTCCTGAATGATGACTGGTTTATCTTCTACGGACAGCCTAAAGATCCGGACGGGACTGTGTGCTATCAGATCAATCAGAACAGCATGGATAAAGCTTTGATTGATGTGGAAATTGCCCGGATCCGTCCGGAAGTCCATAAAATTGTTTTTGCCGTGACAATCTATGAAGCCATGCAGAGACGCTTGAATTTCAGCATGACACGCAATGTCTATGGCAGAATCCTGAACCGGAATCAACAGGAAATTGCCCGGTTTGATCTGACAGACTGTTCACCGCAGGTCACGGCAATGGTAATCGGAGAATTGTATCGCTACAAAGACACCTGGAAATTTAATGCCGTCGGTTCGGGCGTTGGCAGGGATCTCCCGGCTTTCTGTGGTATGTATGGCGTGAATCTTGAGTAAATAAATGAATTAATTAAAATATCCAGAACGGAGTGTATAAATTATGATCCAGTTTGAAACGTTGAATGAAGTCAGTCTGAAAGTCACCTGCCGGGGTAATCATGATTATATTTTTGTCAAAGCCGGTGCTTTTATTGCCGGTGAATGCAACGGCGGTAAAAATTTTAAATTCAATAAAGTTATTTTAGGTCCTCAGAATAATGCGGCACAGGCGATTTTTGGACAGCTTGCCAGACGTGTCACAGGGGAGAATCTCCCGTTAATGAAAGTCGAATTCTCCGGCGACAGCGTTACTTATTATGCAAACAATCAGCAGCATGTGGTTGTTTGTCAGCTCGGAATGGGCGAGAGATTATCCGTTGAAAGCGAGAATATTCTTGCATTTACCAAAGATTGTGATTATAACGTCAGATTCATGGCGCAGGGTGTCATCTCTCAGAAAGGTATTGCAACATCTACCCTCACTGGAAAAGGGCCGGAAGCCTATGTCGCAGTTCTGGTGGATGGCAATCCGATTGTCATCAGCAATATGAACAGCAATTCGACATTAGAAGCTGATCCGGATGCAGTTGTCTGTTGGATCGGCGCTGACCCGGATCTGAAAACAGATCTGTCCTGGCGGAATCTGATCGGACAAAGTTCCGGGGAATCTTACATGTTTGAATGGGATGCGCATAGTCCGGCATCTGTGATTATTCAGCCGACAGAGAGAACTTCCGGGGTGGATGTGTCTATGGATGGATCAAGATCCGGGAGCAGACCCAGTACACAGAGCCGGATTACTTGGTAAAATTAGCGAAATTATACAAATTTCAACAAAAAAATTGATTGTTTTTTATCCCGTAAAATGCTTGACAAATGTTTTTGAATATGATATAATAATAAAGCAGTCCGGAAAAATCCGGGTTGCAATTGAAAATCCTGATGCGAGTGTGCTGGAACTGGCAGACAGGCTAGCTTGAGGTGCTAGTGTTGGAAACGACGTGTGGGTTCAAGTCCCGTCACTCGCATTCAGATTTTTAAAAAAAATTTATATTTTCATTTGTTGGACAGATGGCTGAGCTGGTCTAAGGCGCACGACTGGAAATCGTGTAAGCGTTAGTAGCGCTTCGAGGGTTCGAATCCCTCTCTGTCCGCCATACCAAGTTATCTTGGCACAGGGGAAAGATCAGTTTTCTGAACTGATCTTTTTCTGTTTTTTAAGAAAAAATTGATCCAGGGGTGTTTTATCTATTATGACTGACAAGGAATTCCGAAAATTAAAACGTGTGGAACTGCTCGAAATGCTTTATTATCTCCAGAAAGAAAATGAGGATCTCCGTGCAGAAAATGATGCGCTGAAACAGAAGGTTGATGATCTGACAAAATCTGCTATGCATGCAAAAACCATCCTTTCAGAAGAAAGTCTGCAACAGATTGCGCAGATTGTAAAACGTGCCGTTTCCAGTGCGCCGGATTCTGAATTAAAATCCGTCTCTGATTCTGATTCTGTGGAGGTGATTCCGGATGGAACAGAATAAAAGGGATCTTCCTAGCTCCGAGCAGATTTCTGCGGAACTCCGACGAGTGAAATACGAAAAAGAGTATTTCCGCATGTTTACCAGTACCATTTCGTCGCTGATTGTCGTGGCGGCGGTTGCCGTGCTGATTTCTCTGCTGGCTCTGCCGGTGCTTCGTGTCACCGGAACAAGCATGATGCCGACCATGCAGAATGATGAGCTTATCATTTGTAGTAAGCGTTCTAATTTTGAGACCGGGGACATTGTGGCGTTTTACTTAAATAACAAGATTCTGCTCAAGCGTGTAATCGGCACTGCCGGGGACTGGGTTGATGTGACAGAGGATGGCACTGTGTATGTGAATAATGAGCCCATTGACGAGCCGTATCTTATGGAGAAAGACTTTGGCATTTGTGATATTAATCTACCGTATCAGGTTCCCGACAACTGCATTTTTGTGATGGGTGATAACAGGGCGGTTTCGGTGGACAGCCGTTCTTCCAGTGTGGGGAGCATTTCGGATGAATTTGTGATTGGCAAGGTCATTCTGCGGCTGTTTCCGTTTGAGCGTCTGGGGCTGGTTGGATAGTTGATCCCGGCTTTTGTGCAAAACTACTAAAAAATCGTTTCACATGTGTAAGAAACAATAAAAATTCAAAAAACCTCTTGACAAATCTTTCTTTTTGTGCTATACTGTAAGCAAGATAGCCTAAAGTTCTTGCCGGAGGGTCCGGCAGAGCCGAAGCTCGGCAGGCTGCGCCGGCAAAGTCAGTCAATATTCTGATAAAAAAGGAGAAATTTCTTATGAGAAAGGCAAGAAAACTTGCTGCGATTGCAGCAGCCGCCATCATGACAGCCTCTTTGGCTGTTCCAATGTCCATGAGTTCTTTTGCGGCGGATGTTTCACTTACACTTACAAGTCCGGCGTTACCTGATGGTGCATCCATCACCAATGTGAAAGCTGTCCAGATTTTTGTAGGATCGAAAGATACGGATGGCAATTTTTCCGTTACTGCATGGGGTACTGCTGTAGATACTGATGCAAAAAAAATTGCACTTGCTGAAGCAGCAGGTGTAACCAGTGAAGCAGATAAAACAGATGCTGCAAAAGTTGCGATTGCTCTTGATAAAAACTATAAAACAGATTCTACTGTGGCTGAAAAGTTTGCTAAAGTGGCTGCTACTCAGTTGGGCAATGCAACGGGCATAACTGGGAATTACAGTGAAACGGAAGACAAGTACACTTTTGTGAGCCCTTCTGATGGCTATTATGTAGTCGTTTGTGAAGCAACGGGTAGTGAAGGTGAGAATTGGAAAGCTTCTTCACTTGGCATGCTGACGATTATAGATAATGCTGCAACTCAGATTGGAACAGGTAAAGCGAAAGTCGGTCTTCCGCAAGCTGTGAAGAAAGTTCAGGAAAATAACGAAGCCAATACAGCTACTCTTACGCCTAATGCACCCGGGGAGACAGACAATACATACAACGATGTGGCTGACTGGAACATTGGTGATGCTGTTCCGTTCAGACTTTACGGCACACTGCCGGATGACTATGCTAAGTATGACAAATACTTCTATCAGTTCAATGATAGTCTTGATTCCCAGTTTGACTTGCCGGCAGAGGTGAAGGTCACAGTTGGAGGAATTACATATACATTTACCAAGAACAGTGAGAGTACTACTTATTCCTGCGAAACAGGTACAGGAACAGGAACAATTACAGTGACTGGTACTGCAGATAATAAGCTGACAGTCAAGATCGCTGATCTCAAGGCATACATTCCGACAAAAAGCACTGATGCTGAAAATCCTGATGTTGTAAAGGTTGACTATAGTGCTGTTCTGAATGCGACAGCAAAGGCTGGCACGGCAGGACAGGAAAACAAGGTATCACTTACTTATTCCAACAATCCGAACCAGTCAAGTGGCGGTGAAACTTCCCCTACTGGCGAGACTCCTAAAGATAAGGTAATTGTTTTCACTTATGATATGAAATTCCAGAAATCCTTCTGGAATGGTCAGTCTGACCTTACACAGCAAGAAATCAAGGACGGAACTTATACAGATCTGAGATTCACTGTCACCACCAAAGACAAGGAAGACAAGGATGTGACAATTTACGTTAAGCCGTATACTTCTGCGGAAGGAGAAGCATATGACTATGTTGTATGCGCTTCTACTGATGAAGGTGCTATAAAGGACATTCCGCTTGTTCTTATCGACAGCACAACAGGTGAGCAGTCAGATAATGGCGATAAGCTTGTCATCAGAATCAAGGGTCTTGATGATGGTGAGTATACCATTCAGGAATCTGAAAAAGAGAACGGAAAAGCTGGAGCAGCAGAATATGATAACGACAAGTCTATCACTGCTACGCTGACTGCCAATACAAGGAACACCAATGGTGATTATGATAAGACCAGTAATAGTGATACAATGAAGCCTATAATCAGTGAAAAAGAGGACTATAGTGTTGCTGTTATGGATGAAGTGAATAAAGATGAGGAGGGTAAACCTACGAAAACAGAAGTTGGTGACATCCAGAACAAGAAAGGCATCTCTCTCCCGTCTACCGGTGGTATCGGTACAACGCTGTTCTATGTAGTCGGCGGTGTGCTGGTTGCTGGTGCAGGTGTGACACTCATCACCAAGAAGAGACTCGGCGACAGCGAAAGATAAGTAAAACAGACATCTAATAAAATCGTAATAATATGATGAATGCCGACGGTGCGCTCTGCATCGTCGGCAAACGTCGTGGAGGCGGTTATGAAGGGAAAAGCTAGTGTTTCCACTATTATATGGATCATTATTTTTCTGATTGGTCTTGGAGTTATGCTCTATCCTAAAATCAGTGATTGGTGGAATACCCATACACAAAGCCGTGTTGTTGCATCTTATACAGAGTCAGTTGCTAGGATTGATGATGATACTTATGAAAAAATGCTTGCGGCGGCACATGCCTATAACAAACAGCTTGCTGAAACATATGCACCATTCAGCAGTTATAAGGATGTGCCAGGTTATAACGAAATCCTGAATATAGCCAATTCTAACATCATGGGCTACATCTCCATTCCCCAGATCAACGTGGAACTGCCTATTTATCACGGCACGTCACAGGAAGTGCTTAACATTGCTGTTGGTCATTTGCAGGGGTCATCCTTTCCGGTCGGCGGTGAAAACACGCACGCTGTTCTCTCTGCACACCGTGGCTTGCCATCCGCCCGACTTTTCACAGACCTTGACAAGCTCCGGGTTGGCGATTCTTTCATGGTCACTATCCTGGACGAGGTTCTTACCTATGAAGTCGAAGAAATCTTGATTGTAAAACCGGAAGAAATGGAAAAACTCGCCATTATCCCCGGCGGTGATTACGTCACACTGATGACCTGCACACCCTACGGCGTGAACACACACAGATTATTACTGCGTTCTCACCGGATTGAAACCATATACGAGAAAGCTGTCAGAATCTCGGCGGATGCCATCCAGGTTGACCAGATGCTAGTTGTCCCGATTATTGCCGCTCCTCTTGTGGTGCTTCTGTTCATCTACTGGGATATTGACAGCCGCCGCAAAAGCAAGCAGGAGCACAGGCGCTCGAAGATCCGCAGTTCAAAATACATGTTGCCATTATAATTTTATAAAAAATCACAGCAGAATTCCACAAAAATTCTGCTGTTTTGTATTACTTGCCCAAAAAGTATTGAAAAATATTGCAATTCATTTAAATTTTATGAAAATTACGTGAAAAACTTGCTTTTTGCGCTTTTCTGTGTTATAATAAATCATATGAAATTATCATCAGGAGAATGCCAGGCTATGCAGAATAGAAAACATAAAAAAAACACAAAACAGATTCCTAGAAATTTGTTGGCAATGCTCGGCATTTTTCTTGCCGTAGACTTTGTATTATTTCTCACATTTGGTGTGCTGTTCCTGGATGGAATGGAATTCACTGGAATCCGGTTGTTGTCTCAAGAAGCCCCAATAGTGACATTTCATGCAAGTGATTATTTCCGGAATTGTACATTCTGGTGCATGGTGGAAGATATTGCAATCACAATAATTTATTATGGATATATATTGCATTATCCGGAACGGATTAATCGGCAGATGGATGTTGTCTATTTCTGGTTATTGCATATTAACAGCAAAATCTTTCTGAATCTGCACAGCACAGCGCAGTTTCTGGGCGTTCTGGAATATGCGAGAGAATCTAACTGGAGGGAATTTGCGTTATCTGGTGCAGATTTCATCCAACCGGCTTCATGTTTTGCGGCATCCCGGAACAGTCTGTTACTAAGTCTGAGTGTAATTTTAATTACGTTCGGGATTTTGATTCATTATCCGGATTGGAAAAAAACACCGGGAAAATTCTTATTTCCGGTAGCATTGGATGCCTCTATGTTTTTATTATGGAATGGGCGAATCAGCACAAGCATCAAACTATTGCTGTTTCTGATTCTGGGGATTTGTCTTGTAATTTCCGTGACACTGACCCGGAGTGGATGGACAATCCCGGCGCATACCGGAGAAGCAAACAGTAAATCACATAAAAAACGCAAAAAAGATTTGCACAGATTTGTCACGATTTACGCAGGAATTTTTATTGCATGTAGTATCCTCTGGGCAGTGATCCGGTTTGTGATTCTGCCGAGTGAGAATAAAAATTCTCTGTTCGGTATGCAATATTCTGCCATTTTGAAATTTTTTACACCAATATTTGTCATTATCAATTTATTACTGGAAAAAATGGAAAAGAACGATCCGGAGAAGTATATCCAACATTCCGGGAGTTTATACCAATCCAATGCGCTGACAGTCATTTTAACAGGCTGTCTGGTGTTGATGCTGTTCGGAGAATTCGGAACGATTGTGTGCATTCTGGGAATGACAGCCATCCTATATTTATTATTAGTAGATTTCTCGGAAGATGTAAAATCATGGAAATATAAAATCCCGTTGTCTCTGTTTGCAGGGATATTGCTGGGCAGTGGGATGATCCTGATTGAAAACGCATTTTTTCAGATCAGTTTACACACCGGGAGCAATGGGGAATTGCATTTAGGCGGTGAATTATGGGGGATTTCTCTGAATCACTGGCTCTGTATTTTTCTGGGCATCATGGCACTGATTCTGCTGATTATCCTGTATTGCCGGGATTTTCTGGCATTACTGCCATTTCAGACTGGATTACGCTTAAAAATGAATCTTCTGAACTGGACAGAAAAGAAATTCGGGAAATTAAACATTCATTTTCTGCGTCCTGGTAAACATCATAAAAATAATTCTCAAAATCTATGTTCAATCTGCATTATCATTCCTATTGTGGGGATTCTGGTAATTTATTATAATTTCTTTCTGAATGCGTATGCCGGAAAGACGGTATTAAAAAATTACTATATGACAGCCGGGAATTTCAGCAATGAATTTGAAATTACAGAGAATATCACGCAGAAACGGGCATCAGATGTCCGGACGGCAGTATCTATGCAGAATTCTGCCAATCCGGAAAATGCCGGGAATTCAGAAGTTACAGAAATGACAGAAATTCCCGATTCAGTGAAACAATTACTGAATCAGCAATCTGCACAGACACATTCCGGGAAAGAAATCCAGGAATATTTTGATCTGGTCGAACCGGACAGTACACTTGCGCAGTTAGAGAGTTATTATCCGACAAAATTCTATACAGGATATTATCTGAAATTAATGCAGATTATAGATCGTCTGTGCTACAGTTCCCGCACGGCAGAATTATCCGCCGTTCAGAAGGGATTAAAGCAGAATATGGGATTTGCGATTCAGGAAACGAGTCAGAACCGGACTTATATTTCTTCGTTGCAAAGAAAATATTTTGTCACAAAGCAGGATATTCTGGATAGTTCACCGGAAGTCCGGGAAGTCTATTGCAATCCCGACGGGACATTGAAAGACACGTTTTTTATTTTAAATCAGAATGGCAAGCCAGTCCAGGACGGAGAGACAGAATATATCTGGTATTATGAAGACACCAAAATTCCCTATGGTGTGACATATCAGGATCAGCAGACAGTGATCTATGAAGTCGATGCCAAGGAATTGCAGAGAATTTTCAAATATGCAGAACCCATGACCGCAGGCAGTGACTATGTATTATATACACTTAGCCGGATGGGTGTGGGGAATGTGTTATTATTGATTTTTATTCCGTATTTTTTCATGTTAGTGTTGTTGTTGATGACAAACATGAATATTACATTAAAAGAAAATACGGCATCCGGTTATTTCCGGTATGTTCTGCACCAGTTGGGGACGGTCTATGCCGTTTCGTTCATGATTCAGACAATTGTCATTGTCTGGGGTGTATTTGGTGTCTCGCTGTTTTCCGGGTTATCGCTCCCATTGGTTGCATCGGGAAATTTTGAAATGTTCCTGAACAGTATCTGCACAGCAGTGATCTTTATTTCTGTCGGGAATCCGAATCAGATTTATTCGGAATTAAAATAATTAAAATTATTAAAAATAACTGGAAAGGAATGTGTGAAACATCATGCAGGATAAAATCTCTGTTGCAAAAAAAATCATGATTGTTGTGTTGTTACTGTTATTTTTTGTATCTGCAATTTATTTAAGTTTCACACATCTGTTAAAACCGGATTCCAGTCTGAATGCCAGAACACTAGGGCAGATTTCTAATGCTTATGAAGAAGCAAGAGCATTGAAAGGCAATATTTACGATTGCAACCAGGAATTATTGCTTGGCAATATCATTATCAATGCAGATGGCGAAATAGAACTGCTTTCCGAACAGGATCGTGTTTTGCAGGAACAGGCAGACTATAAACGGATACTTCTGGATGAAGATTCTGCATGCTGGTCAAATGTTCTCCCGGTATTGTCCGGCGGTCTGGACAGTTCTTTCAGCAATATTTTGCAGGATATTCCCTTAGATCCGGAGAATCCCGAAGAAAAAACAGATATTTCCCTGACGATTGATGGGAATCTGCAATCTGAAATTTATGAGATTTTATCTCAGAGAGATTATAGCAGTGCCGTTGTCATGGATTGCAATACAGGCGATCTGCTTACGATGGTCTCCAGACCGTCTTATGATTATAATACATTCCGGGAGGGAAGTATTCCGTATACAAGTTATGTAGATAACGGACAATTTTTCAATAACGTAGACAATGCGCATGACTGCGTGCAGGATTATTACAAATTATTCCGGAATGCTTATGAAGAAGACAATGCCAGTGAGAAAAATATCCAGAAATGGCAAGAGGGCAGGGCAGTCCGGGCATTGCGGACGGATCTCACGGAAAGCCGGTTATTATTTTCAGAATCCGAAGCACAGAAGCAGTTGGATTACTGGAATACACTTTATCATAGCAATTTCAGTCTGGATGACTGCGTAGAAGTGAATTTTCCGGCGATCTATCAGGATGAGCAGGCATTCTATGAATTCCACAATCCGGGAGAATATTTCACATTTCATTTTGAACCGGAGAACCTGGGTTCGGGCTTGCAGTATATTCCGTTTATCCGGATTGCCATCCCGGACACACAGGGAACGCAGACGAAATATCTCAAATTATGTTATGGTAATAATAATTTTATTTATCAGGACTGTATTGATCATGAATTTGATCCGAATTTTTCGTTTCAGAATACAGCATTGACGACAAGTGCTCCGGGCAGTTGTTTCAAGATTCTTCTGACGGCAATGCTTGCGGATCAGGCAGACAGCTCCCTGTTTTCAGAACAGAACGGCATACAGACGATTGCAGTTTCCAATCAATATCAGGCTTCGGAAAAATCCGCACCGCTCCCGACCGTGGAGACATCCAAGAGAAATCACACGGACTTAGTTCATGCGCTCTCAGAAAGTTCCAATCAGTATTTTTCTATGGCGGCAATCCTGCTTGACAGGATTCTTGGCACACAGAACAGTTATGTGTGTACCTATCAGAATATTTTGGATCTGGATACGGCAAGTGTCCAACGTTCCGGCGCATTGCTCCAGAATTATTATGAACAGAAATTTTATCTGAATCAGGAAATTGATTCGTATTTTCGTGTTCCGTCCGGCAGAATTTTATCTTGCTTAAATTCTCTTGAAATCGGCGAGAAGCCGGAGAATACAGAAAATGTATTATCTTATGATATTAATCTCTGGTATACGCTCAATGAAAAACAGGAGATTACACAGGCATATACGGACAGTAAGATCAGTCTGGCGCAGAAGCTCGGCGACACAGCGTATGGACAGGGGTATAACAGAATTTCCCCGGTCTTTATGGCGATGTGTATGGGCAAGTGTTTGACAGGAGATATGCACATCCCGAATGTTTTACTAGAAGAATCAAAAGAATCCGGGATCATCGGCGAACCGTTTGACAGAACTTCGGATACAGTTTCTTTTATGCAAGATGCCCTGAGTGCTGTTTATGATCATCATGCCGGGTATATCCCGGAAGATCTTTCGTTCACACAGAATGATTTTACATTCTATTCTAAAACAGGAACATCCAGCGTGGATAAAGGCGAGGGGACGCAAAGCACCTACGGACTGTTTGCACAATCTGCAAATTATCCCACCCAAAAAGAAGATGATGATAAATATCAGATTATCTGGTATGTGGGCGCTGTGAGCGACGGAATGGACTGTTATGCAATTGTCCTGCGGTCTTATTTTGACAACGAGAGTTATTCTCTGAAAAATGAATTTCTTCAAATCGTAGATAGCTTGCATCAGCATGGCTATTTGCATAATTAATCTGACTGGAGATGATGCAATGGCGAAAAAATCAAAAAAAAAGAAACTTGGTTTGCTTGGTACAATCGCAGGATATGTCAGAAAAAATCCTGTGATCCCGGTTCTGTATTGGATTCTGTATGTTCTCATGGTTCTGGTGATGCTTGCTTATTTCAGGATGTTTGAAATCCAGGGGCATTCTGTTGTTTTTACTGGGAATCTTCTGCATATGGCAGGGATCTTCTTGCTGACTGCTGTATTTTTTACAGTTGATAGCATCATTCACCGGGAAATGATGCAATTATCTTCCAAAGCAGAAACCCGCTCAGAGCATCATCCCGGACATGTACAAAAATCAGAAAAGCAAGAAAAGCAAGATCATAAAAATCAAGAAAATCCTGAAAATCAAGAAAATTCTGAAAATTCTGAAATTCATGAAATCCCTGTCAAAATTGAACAGTATTTCCGCCTGAACAGTTTTGAACAGCCTGCCAACGGCGTACAGGATTTCATGAACAGTTGTTATCACAACACATTCCGGATTACGCTCCCTGAAACGATTCTGAGTTATGAAATCCCGAATGAATTCCGGTTTTTCTATCTGCATTTTGAATTTGAAGACCAGGCACACGGTTTTTTGATGGATGATGTCGTGCAGAAATTAGAATTCCGGCTATGTCCGCCGGAACAGTCCCAGAATGCGTTGCTTTATCATGTCAGAATTTTCTATGAAACACAGTTAGATCCGAAAATGAGACATTCCGGAGAATCGGAATTATCTGAATTTACAATTGCAATCAAATTGGCATTGAATCACAATAAAATTCAGGAATTCAGCATGGAGATTCCGGAAGATGCCGTTTCTTTCGGGCAGATTCTCAAAACTAGACTCGGCAATCTGTTCTTTCCGGATCAGAAAAAGAACTGTTCCAGCAGTGCGCCGAAATGCCGGACGGATTTTCAGGACACGACCCGATTAGAACCGATGTTTTTATATGACAATTCAGAATTCGTATTTTATCATCACAAAGAACCCCGGAAATATTCGCCGAAAATTTTCTGTTATTATAATTTCAGCATGATTACATGCCCTGTCTGTCACAACCGGATTCATGATTTGGGCATTCCCGGTATTGTGCTGTATCGCAATCTGAATCAGGAAATTTTAGAAACCAGTGACGAGATTTTAAATTATCTCACGAAGCTTGAAAAAAGAGAAGATTTGACCAAAAAAGAAAAGAACATGCTTGCAATGGTCAGATTCGCTACGTTCCGGAATATGAAAA
>CAMWJT010000018.1 GCA_947174625.1 uncultured Ruminococcus sp. | reverse complement strand
ATCATTCATTCGTGTCTTGACTCCTTTCGTTTTTAATATCATGAAAATATCGTTTAAATTTATTATAACACAAAATTCCAGAAAAGGCAAGTAGTCCGGTAAGAAATTCTGAATCTGTATTTTGCGTGAAAGATTACATTTTACGGATGATTTTTATCCTAAGTTTTGTGAGAATTGCCAAAACAGAAAAAAATGCTTGTCAATTCCATGAAAATATGCTATAATCTAGTAGCATCAGATTATTTGATACTAGTAACAGGAGCGATTTTTTGGATGAAAAAGAAAGTAATAGCAGGCAGTGTGCTTGCTGCAATCGGGTTGCTCGTCCCGGTCACAGCACATGCACAACAGAATTTTACGCTGACAGAAAAGCCGTTATTCCGGCAGGACGAAAACCAGAACAGATTTTATTATACGACAGAAGATCAGTTCATCACAGGAAAATTCAGTATTATGCCGTCTTATCCGGCAGGAGATCTGTATCCGGATGGAAAAATCAATGCACAGGATGCTGCCGCCGTCCTTCTGGCTGCTGCACAATCCGGTGCAAGCAATGAATCACCGGGAGAGATCCTGCTTGCAATGTTCCCGGAACTCGGAACGGCAGAACAGGCGGCTTTGTATGCGGATATAGATTATGATGACAGGATTGATGCACAGGATGCCGCAAGAATTCTCACTTATGCGGCACAACTGGGGACGGGTGATTCCCAATATCCAATCGGATATGCGAGTTATTATGCAGATGAAGCCGGTATTTTGCAATCCGGATGGATTACAGATGTAGAAACCGGAAGCAGATATTATGCAGAAGAAAATTATCAGTTAAGGACAGGGTGGCTGACACAGGATGATATAACTTATTATCTGGATGCAGATGCCGGAGCTGTCACCGGATTACAGCAAATTGCAGGAAATACTTATTATTTTGATGAAGCCGGTGTGATGCAGAAAGGATGGCAGATGCTCAAAGATCAGCAGTATTATTTTGAACCGGACGGCAAGATGCACACGGGACTGTTAAATTTAGAAGATCAGATCTATTATTTCAATCCGGATGGCATTTTAATATCAGGATGGCAGGAAATCGACGGACATACTTACTATTTCAATCCGGATGGTACGGCTTACACCGGATGGCTTGCAATAGATGGCAATCAATATTATTTTGAACCGGACGGCAGGATGTACACAGGACTGTTAAATCTGGAAGACCAGATTTATTATTTCAATCCGGATGGCATTTTAACATCCGGATGGCAGGAAATCGACAGATATACCTACTATTTCAATCCGGACGGCACGGCTTACACCGGATGGCTCACAGCAGATGGCAATCAATATTATTTTGATCCGGACGGCAGGATGCACACAGGTTGGGTACAAGATCAGGGAAATTATTATTATCTGGATGAAACCGGGATTTTATTAAAACGTCAATGGCTGTTCCTGGAAGATAATAAAACTTATTATCTCGGCATAAAGGGCGATGCCCTGACAGGCTGGCAGACGCTGACCGGATATACTTACTATTTCAAGCAGGATGGTGAAATGTCTGTCGGCTGGCAGGAAATTGACGGAAAAGAATATTATTTCTATCCAGAAAATGGCACAATGGCAAAAAATACCGTGATTGATGAGAAAACTATCGGTGCAGACGGTGTTGCCAAAGCGCCGGGGGCAGTCAGTGAAAAACTCCTGCTGAATCGGGAACGTGCGCAGACGGCACTTCAACAAAATGGCAGTACTGTCAGTGCTATTTTCAGTTATATGCGTGCCACGAATCGTTATAAATATATAGAATCCACACGGACACTGGCACAGATTGAAGCCAACGGATGGCTTTACTATGTGGATTATGCTTTCACGCATTACTATGGTGTCTGCTATTATCTGACTGCAAAAATGGATTTTCTGTTACAGGAAGCAGGCTATGAATGCCGGATTGTCCATGCAACACACGGCAGTGGTGACCATTACTGGAATCAGGTCAAAATCAACGGTACATGGGTGAATTATGACTGTACCAACGGCTATAATGCTTATGACTGGAACAGGATGATGAATGCCGGAAATTATATTTTCCTGGGGTATGTCTATCCTGTTTATGAATAGAGAAATAGAGAATAAGAGTGGTGTTATTTATGATGAAATATTTAAAATATTTGAAATATTTACTGTTATGCGCAGGATTGCTTACGGCTTTGAACGGGTGTGGCAAGCAGACAGAGGATGCACAGGATATAGATATATCAGCTACCAGCAATACAGCAGAGTCTGAAACAGATGCAGACAGCAATCCGGAACAGGAATCAGAATCAGAATCCGGAACAGAATCTGAATCTATAGAAACATCTGAACAGGAAACCGAAGAAAATTCTGATCATCTTGATCATTCTGAGACAACAGAAACAGCTCCACCAGAGCAGACAGCAAGTTCTGCCACAGAGGCAAGTAATCCTGCTATTATTACTACTACAACAGAAGCAGAACATCTGATTGCAGAGACCCTGAATCAAAATCAGAATCCAGATCCGGAGCAAGACCAGAATCCCGGCTCACAAGATACGCCGGATATACCAGATACACCGGATATACCAGATGCAACACAGAAAATCCCACAAGAACCTGAACCGGATATGACAGAACCGGAAATCACAGAACCGATTGCAGAAGATCCGGACGCACTGAAAATCACCTATCAAGGACAGGTGATTACCATCGGCGGTGATGTTAAAAAGTTCACAGAATCCGTAAAGCCGAATCTTGAACAGTCCGCACCAAGCTGTATGGGCGATGGTGAAGATATTGTCTATTATTATGATGATCTCACAATCTATGTCTGGAGCAATGCAGGAAGCATGCTTGCTACTGGTGTGGATGTGACAAGTCCGGGCATTGCACCTGTACAGGGATATGATATTGGCGAAACTGCGGATTTTACCAATCAGAAAATCATTGACTGCGGCAATGACTGCATGATTCTCCTGACAGAAGCAGGCGGTCAGGTGATTAATATCAGTTATAACAAAGATTTTTAAATTTTTCAAATTTTTCAAAGAATGCTGTTTTTCTGCAACAGCATTCTTGTCTTATAGGGGAGCGTTGCGTTATGGTATTCAGCAGCAGTGTATTTTTATTTCTCTTTTTGCCGATTGTGTTCGGATTGTATTATCTGATCCCGGAGAAGCATTTCAGAAGTGCTTTATTAATTCTGATGAGTGTGCTGTTTTATGCGTTTGGTGAGCCGTTTGTGGTATTTTTGATGCTGATTTCTGTCCTGATCAATTATCTGCTGGGCTTATTGATGCAGAAACAGCAATTCCGAAAACCAGTCCTGATTTTTTCTATCTTCTGGAATCTGGGATTACTGGGGATTTATAAATATGCAGGATTTTTTGTCGGGATTCTGAATCTTCTGCCGTTCGTCAATTTTCCGGTTCCGGAAATTGCACTGCCGATCGGGATTTCATTTTTTACATTTCAGACAATGTCTTATGTGATTGATTTATACCGGCAGGAAATTCCGGTTCAGAAAAATCTATGCAGACTGATCTTATATATTACTTTTTTCCCGCAGTTAATTGCAGGACCGATTGTAAAATATAAAGATGTTTCTGCACAACTTGGAGAACGCTCTGTACATCCGGAAGAAATTGCACAGGGAATCCGGAGATTCATCTTCGGATTGTCGAAAAAAATAATACTTGCGGATATTCTGAGTATTCCGGTAGACAGAGTTTTTGATCTGGATCATCAGGCGCTGACGTGTCCGCTGGCATGGATGGGAGCAATCTGCTATACACTCCAGATTTATTTTGATTTCAGCGGCTACAGCGATATGGCAATTGGGTTAGGACATATGTTCGGATTTTCTTTCAAAGAAAATTTCAATTATCCGTATATTTCATCCAGTATGACAGAATTCTGGAGAAGATGGCATATTTCCGTTTCTACCTGGTTCAAAGAATATCTGTATTTTCCACTGGGCGGCAACCGTAAGGGACAAGCGAGAACAATTCTCAATAAATGGATTGTATTTTTCTGTACGGGTCTATGGCATGGTGCAAACTGGACATTTATTTTATGGGGTTTGCTGAACGGCGGATTTTTAATGCTTGAAAAAATCAATCTGATTCCTGTGAAAAAAATGCAGAAAAACGGCTTTTTGAAAATCCTGAGTCATATCTATACCCTGTTTGTTGTCGTATTCTGCTTCATCATTTTCAGAGCCGATCATATTTCACAGGGATTGCATTTCTGGCGGACGATGCTAGGATTCGGGATTGCAGATGAACTGCATCAAAAAGTCGGCATGAGCCTGTTCCTGAGAGAATGGAATCCATTGTTGATTCTGACAATCCTGCTGGCAGTATGCTTTGCAATGCCTGTAAAGAACTGGATTGTGCAGAAAATACAATCTGCACCGGAAGTCATCCGGTCAGTCGCATATGCCGGGAGTTATATTCTCTCATTCGGATTATTTCTGATTTGTCTTTTGTATTTATCCGCCGGGACATACAGTCCGTTTATTTATCTGAATTTCTGAGGAGGATAAAATCTTGAAAAAATTGTATATTTTATATTGTCTGCTGTTTTTCGTGACCTGCGCCGTGCCTGGTGTTATGCTCCTGAAACAACCCGAAAAAAGTCCTGCCGTGACAGCAGAAAAACGACGGTTAGCAGAATTCCCGGCATTTCAGGACGAAGAGGGGCATTTCAATCCGGATTTCAGTACGGAATTTCAGGCTTATGTGTCGGATCATTTCGGATTCCGTCAAGAACTGGTACAACTCGACAGTCGTTTAAAAGCCAATCTGCTTCATGTTTCTGCGGAAGAGGATGTCATCATCGGCAAGAAAGACTGGTTTTATTATGCGAAAACAACAGACGATTTTATCGGGAATCCGACAATTTCAGACCTTGGTCTGCAAAATATCCTCCATAATCTGGAGCTGATGCAGAAATACACCGAAAGCATGGGCAGTCAGCTTCTGGTGACAATCGTACCAAACAAAAATACGATCTATCCGGAATATATGCCGGATTATTACCGGAATTTCGGTACACCCAGTAATCTTGACCGTCTGGAGCAATTATTGTCAGATCAGGAAATCCCGTATCTCTCTTTAAAAGATACGCTCTTGCAGGAAAAAGAACAATCGGAATTACAACTCTATCACAAATTAGATTCTCACTGGAACAATGCAGGGGCATTGTCCGGCTATCGTGCGATCATGGATGCAACGGGACTGGCATATGATTCCTATCCGGATACAGAAAAGCATTACAGAATAGAATGGAGCCGGACAGGAGATGTCTTTGAAATGCTGTTCCCGGATTCCGGGGTTCTGGATGAAAATGTGATCTATCCGGATCTTGCATTTACTTATCGTTATTTGGGACATTATAAAAATTCTGATGATCTGATAATTAATACAATCAATCCGGAGGGAACGGGTTCTTTGCTGATGTTCCGGGATTCTTTCGGAGAAGCCATCATTCCTTATTTTTCTCAGAATTTTCAGACAGCAACGTACTCCAGAGCAAGAGGCTGGTCGTTTTATTCCCTGGAATCACAGCAATACGATCTAGTCATTGCCGAAATTGTAGAACGCAACATTGCCTGGCTGCAAAGAGAAGCGCCTATGCACAGTGCAATTCAGGTAGATCCGGAATCTGTCCCGGCATCATTGGCATCTTTCGTACCGCTGACAGAATGCTATACAGATCAGAATGGTTCTTTTCTGCAAATTTATGGTTCAGTGACATTGCCAGGGGATCTGACAACAGCACCGGAGTATTATATTACACTGACAGACAAAGACGGTGAGAAAATCTCTTACAAGGCATATAACTGCTATGAATCTGAAAAATTAGGCACAGAGACAATTCAGGATAACGGCTATTCTTTGTATATTCCGGTTACGGATTTGCAGGAAAATACAACTTATAATGTAGATTTAACCGTACAGCTCCCGGATATTGTTTACAAAAGTGCATTAGAAGAAATTTCATGTCCGCAATTATAATATCATGACACATGACAAGAAAGGATTCTGAATGCACATGAAAAAAAGAATTATTATTTTGATTCTGACAGCATTCGCAGTATTATCAGCGTTTGTAACAACGCAAATTCATGCAAATGCAATCTTAGGTGATGTCAATCATGATTCTGTGCTTGATGTCGGTGATGCTTATGCGATCTTAGAACATTGTGCAAGTATTGGCGCAGGCAATGGCGAAACACTTTCCGACACAGCATTAATTTCAGCAGATTACAGTGCAAATGATAAAATAGATACAAGAGACGCTTTCAAAATTTTAGTTTCGCTCTCCAAATCCGGACAACCTGTGCCAAGTGGACTAAACGAACTTAACACAGAGGAATGGAAACAAGCTTATGCAATTCAGCTTGATCATTTTCAGTCTTACAAAAATCGTTATGAATTAGCAGATATTACTGGCGATTCTATTCCAGAATTATTTATTATGCTCGGAGATACATCCGAAACAATGGTGTATACTTATCAGAATGGCTCTTGTCAGCAGATTTATTTTCCGACAGAGAACGGAGCTGTTCAGGCTGGAGGGATATATATTTCTTCCGGATTGGATGGATTATTTATTCAAAGTTGGGATTATCCTGTAAATACAATTACAAATTATGAGATAACTGAAAAATTACAGGCAATTCCTAAATATAAACTAATCCGGGATTATATCAATGGCAGTTACTATTTTGAAGATATGCCTATTACGAAAGAAGAATATTATCATTATCAGGAATCTGCCTGTTGGGTCGATCAATTTTGTGATATAAAAAATCGTGATCTGTTAAAGATCTATGGTTCTGGCGAAGTGCAGATATATCTTATCAAAAGCTCTGTTCAGTTTGAAAGGGGCTTTCTTACATTTAAGATTAACTGCAAATCTATGAACGAAAAATCCAATATTACATTTCATGTTGTGCCACATGGTACAGAACATAAACCGGAAAATGCAATTGAAGATACAGAGTATGAGTTTTACATGAAAAATCTATACGAAGCTGTTCATGATGATGATTTTAAAGCATATTGTCTACTTCGGGAAATTCCCGACGGCGATTATGATTTATTTTTGTTAGCGGATGATAAAACAGAATTAAAATCTATTACATTCCAAGTGAAAGAAAATAAATCGGTCTATATTTATTGAATTTTGAAAAAGCATTTTATCTTGACAATCTGGAAGTAAAATGCTATACTAAAGACATATAATAATTATTATTTATTATCATTTATTCTGAAAGGATTTTTAATTTCCATGAAACTGTACACAGATTATGCTTTGACAAAAACGGTCAGAGCATCCGAAAAATTCATCACCCCGAAAAACATCTTCCTGAAACTCCTGATTTTTGCAGTTGTGTTCTACATCGCACAGCTTGCACAGGGATTTGTATTAATTATCTTTGCAATGCCAAGATTATTACAGGTCTATGCTGATATGGCAGAACAGGAATTTACAAGTCAGGAAGAATTGCAACAGGAAATGAGTGACAGAGTGATGCATCTGATGCAAGATCCGTCTATGACAAGAATCATGCTTTATTGTACGGTATTTGCTACGCTTGTGATTCTGTTTTTCTGTAAAGTGATTGAGGGAAGAAAATTAACTACGCTCGGATTCCGCAAACAACATGCCGGATTACAATATCTCGCCGGGCTTGGTGTCGGATTTGTATTATTCAGTCTGACCGTATTCTTTTCTAACATGCTGGGCGGACTGGAATTCCACGGCTTGCAGGAATTTTCCATCTCCGGTATTCTGGTCATGTTCGGCGGATGGATCTTGCAGGGCATGAGTGAAGAAGTCATCTGCCGGGGCTATCTAATGACAACGATGCTCCGGGATCACAAACCAGTCTGGGCGATCTTAATCAATGCCATATTATTCGGATTCATGCACGCATCCAATAACGGTTTTTCCATTCCGGCGGTGATTAATTTAACGCTGTTCGGTGTGATGATTTCACTCTATGTACTCCGGACAGATAATTTATGGGGCGCTTGTGCAATTCATAGTATCTGGAATTTTGTACAGGGGAATTTTTACGGTCTGCCCGTCAGCGGACTGAATACCGGAGCAACGATCTTCTCGGCATCCCTGGTTGAAAAAAAAGATCTGCTCAACGGCGGTGCATTCGGATTAGAAGCAAGTCTGCCATGCACGATTGTATTAACCATCACAATTCTGATTTTACTGTTTATGCCGATGCCGGGTCAAAATCAAAATCAGGATCAGAATCAGGATCAGGAGCGTGATTCGCAGGCATGAAAACAGCATTGATTACAGGCGCATCCGGAGGGATTGGCTCAGCGATTGCCCGGAAACTCGCCGGAGACGGTTATTTTGTGATTTTGCATTATCATCATGACACGCAGGCGGAAGAACTTGCCAAAAAATTACATGGTGTTGCCATACAAGCAGATCTGTCAGACATTTCAGAAATCGAAAAAATGACAGAATCTGTCATAAAAACAGCCGGACATGTGGATGTATTAATCAACAATGCCGGGATCTCTGTATCGGGCTTGCTGACGGACATTTCCCCGGATACCAGAAAAAAAATATTTGCTGTCAATATTCTGGCAGCAATAGAATGCACCAGATTATTGCTTCCTCAGATGATTCACCGGAAGTCCGGCAATATCATCAATATCAGCTCCATGTGGGGACAAGTTGGTGCATCCTGTGAAGTAGATTATTCTGCAACAAAAGCAGCTATGATCGGATTCACAAAAGCACTGGCACAGGAAGTCGCTCCCAGTCAGATCCGTGTGAACTGTGTTGCACCGGGTGTGATTCGGACGGGGATGTTGGACTGTTACCATGCAGAGACATTGCAGAATCTTGCAGAAGAAACACCGTTGGGACGGCTCGGCACACCGGAAGACATTGCCAATGCTGTAGGATTTTTATGCAGTCCGGGCGCTGATTTTATCACGGGACAAATTCTCGGTGTAAACGGCGGATTTGTCATCTGAAATTTTGAATTTTTAATTTGATTTGATGGAAAGAGAAACTATAAAAATGATAAAACACATAAAATTAATGACTGGTTTATTCAGCAGTTTTTTATTACTAGCGACATTAACAACACTTTCTGCAAATGCGGAAGAAATGGAAGAAATCACGGAATTTCCCACAGAACTGGAAATTTTAACACAAGATTATGACGGACAAACGATTTTACTGCCAATAACGGAACATGCCGAAGATCTGGAAACAACGATTATTTATGATGAAAATGGAAATGCCTATCTTCTTCATGAAGGCAAACGAGCAACGGGCAAATTTTATCTTGTGCCAGAATATACCCAAGGTGACATCCTGCAAGATGATACAATCAATGCAGAAGATGCTTCTTATATTTTAAATGCCGCTGCGGTTGCTGGTGCAGACAGCCTGGATGCAACAGAAATTTTATTAAATCAACAAGAAAATTATACAACGGATTATCAGATATTACAATTAGCAGATGTCAACAAGGATCATACGATTAATGCAGCAGATGCGGCAGAAATTTTAAGTTATGCTTCTGCTTATGGTTCCGGGCAGAATCCTTTGGCATTTGGAACTACCTGTTATCAGACAGACGAAAATGGCATATTACAAAAAGGTTGGCTTGATGAAGTACACTATGCGGATGAAACTTATCAATTACAAACTGGTTGGACTGAAATTGATGGATTAAACTATTATTTCAATACAGAATATATCATGCAGACGGGTCTTGTAACTATTCATTCTGAAACTTATTATTTTTCTGAATCCGGCATCATGCAGACAGGTTGGATGGGTGCAGAAAATGGCAGGATGTATTTTGCTGAAGACGGCAGACAGGAAACCGGTCTACAGGAAATCGAAAATCAGATGTATTATTTTGATTCGGATGGGATCATGCAGACAGGTTTTGTCACGATTCATTCTGAAACTTATTATTTTTCTGAATCTGGCATCATGCAGACAGGTTGGATGGATACAGAAAATGGCAGGATGTATTTTAATGAAGACGGCAGACTGGAAACCGGTCTACAGCAAATTGAAAATCAAATTTATTATTTTGATTCAGACGGCATCATGCAGACGGGCTGGATAGATGCAGAAAATGGCAGGATGTATTTCTCTGAAAATGGCATACAGGAAACTGGCTGGCAAGAAATTGAGGAACAAAAATATTATTTTAATTCCAATGGCATTATGCAGACAGGTCTTGTGCAGATTGATGATAAAATGTATCGTTTCCAGACAGACGGCATTTATCATCCTTTGAAAATTTGCCTTGATGCAGGACATTACGGTTCATTATATAACAGAAGTCCCGTAAATTCGGCTTATTATGAATCTAATTTTACATGGGCGATGCACTTACATTTGAAAACAGCACTTGAAAATTATGGTTTTGAAGTCATGACAACACGAGAAACAAAAGAAGAAAATACTGCACTCATATTGCGTGGCGAAATGTCAAAAGGCTGTGCATTATTTCTAAGCATACATTCGAATGCCTGCGGGTCGTCTTCTATTGATGCACCACTTGCTTGCTGTCAGGTAAGCGGCATAGCGGATATATTAGGCTTGCAGTTAGCCAATAAAATTCATGAAGTAATGGGAACAAAGCAAGCCGGAACGATCTGGAAACGTTCCGGTACGAATAAAAATAAGGGCGGCGACTGGTACAGTGTTTTATATGGTGCGGCAAATGTCGGAACTATGGGTATTCTATTGGAACATAGCTATCATACAAACTTAAGGTCTACAAATTGGCTGTTAATAGATGATAATTTAAAAATTTTAGCTGACGCAGAAGCACAAGTGATTTCAGATTATTTCGGCGCAAGGTGAAAATAGTTGTTTAGAGATTATGAAGAATAAAAAGCAGAAGAAAACTTTTTTAATGATGCAAATCATAGTTTTGCTTGGAATCCTGTGTTTTAATATCCTAAAAGCATGGACATATGCTAGTTACAGATTCACAGCCTTTTTTGCAATCATGATAATCATGGTTTGCGGCGGAATACTGAATCTGTTGACATGGTTATCCCAGGAAATAAAAGTTCTGAATGGGATTCTTTCTGGCATTTACAGTTTCTGGTTTCTGATTGTGATTTGTCTTCTTGCGACAGAGCCAACACTAATAGTGATTTTACAGTTACTGCTTACAGGATGGGGAATTTGTTTATTTCAGTTCTTGAATCCATTTTGGAAATGGAAAACATCTGACAAACAGCCTTTTCCATTGAAAACCGTACCATTGTGCATTAGTTATACGATCGCAGAATTAACAGCAATCATTTGGTTGGGCATTCAAGAGCGCTATGATGATAATTTATTCATACCAATGGGAGTGTTATTTATTTTGTTTTTTGTTTCCTGTATCGTATTTCTATTTCTCAGAAATTCTGTGACAGCAAATTTAATCATAGTAAGCCAATTTTTGTTATATGGACTTTTGAACTTTAATTTTAATGCAATTGATAATTTTTTTCTTTCTGTATGGATCGTATCCGGTTTCGTCACATCTATTATGTTTAAATCGCCAAGAAGTCCGTTTTTTCATGAAATCTCAAAAAAATGCAATCCTCAACAGTAACCTGAAAAAATTCCGGCAGGTCTGTCAGAATTTCAGTCAAAATTAGAAGGAATTATATGGAAATTGAAAAATCTGTGCAGAAACAGGATCATTATTTCTGTCAGAAGATCAATCAACTTCATTTCGTGCTGTTACTTGGCTTTGTTATTTATATGTTGCTCGGTGGAAGCACCGCTTATGGCTATCTTGGCAATCTTGCTGTCATCGCCTTTTTTCTGCGGGATGACATTTCGTTGAAAGACATAGATTTATTTGTCTCACAGCGAAAAATGACAGTATCTGTTTTCATGATGCTGTTATTTTTAACACAGTCATTAAATTTCACTTCCATGATTTTCAGTCATTTTGTGGAGTCCGTATGCAATGCACTTGGATATTCCGCCGGTGTGACTTTAAAAGAGATACTGGAATCAGGTATATATGAGCCTACACCTTTTTATGAAATTTTACTGTTCGGATTTTTTGGACCTGTAGTGGAAGAATTGACAATCCGGGGTTATCTTATGAGAGCCTATCAACAATACAGCGGAAGTAAGATTTATGCGATTATCATTACAGCGATCATTTTCGGAATGAACCACGGCAGTTTTTTTACTTCCGTCCCTATTATGTTGGATGCTCTCGTGTTAGGCTATATCGCAATGGAGTATGGTATATTTTGGACTATGCTCTACCATAGCATAGAAAATTTTCTTGCGAGTTATGTATTTGTTTATGAGATACTGATGCGATTGCCTGTTGAAAAAAGATACCCTGTGTATTTTAATATATATCTCACAATTGCGTTATGTGCAGTAACTATCTTAATTCTGAAACGGGATAAAATAACCCGATACATCCGTGAAAACGGGACTGAGAAGCGATATTTCAGATTCACAGTGAAATCCGTCACATTTATTTTGTATATTGTTATCCTGATGCTGTTGACACTGGGAAGAATATCTAAAATATAACGTTAAAACTTGAATTATGCTATTTTCCTCCGCCTATGTCTGATGGCATAGAGACGGAGAAGGATGTTTACTGATCGCATTTTAGAATGGGGGGTAATTTTATGTTAAATAATTTTTTTCTTTCTATTGAGCAAGGGAACTATGAACAAGCAGAATTATTGATAAAAAATAGAACAGATAAAGATTTATCAGATGCAATTCTCAATTTTGAATAGGAAACAGAAAATATTTCTGTATTAGGATTTTTAATATACATGTCTGACAAAACACACAAAGAATTTTGGAATGACATCATGATTGTGTTATTGGTGCATGTTTTTAATGATATGGAAGGTGCTTATTCCTTGGCTTATCGTTATGCCAAAAAAAATGTAACAATAAATAGAAGTAATGCGAATCTGGAATTACTATTATTTTTCTTTGAGATACCAGAAAAGTGATTGCCGAAAGAAGAAGCAAAATCTATTGCAAAGGAAATTCTGAAGACGGATTCTCAAAATCCGATTGCTAATAGAATTTTAAATAGAATTAACGGCATTCCACAGCCACAGAATGATAAAAATTCAAAAAGCGACTAGAGAAATTTCTTAGTCGCTTTTTGCTTTCTTTTATTTTATTCATCCAGGATACGGATCGGA
>CAMWJT010000017.1 GCA_947174625.1 uncultured Ruminococcus sp. | reverse complement strand
GAAAAGAAAGTTCTCAAAAGAAATAAAAATGACTAAAAAATATCTAAAAAATAACAGAAAGTGAGGCAGTTTCCAATGAGCAAAGTATTTTCCAATGCTGATATGCAAAATTTATGCGACGAACTCAAAAAAAATTCCGCTATTGATCAGCAGTTATATCAGAAATTTCATGTCAAGAGGGGGCTTCGGCGAAGTGACGGGACAGGTGTGCTTGCCGGAATTACCAATATCTGCAATGTACATGGGTATCTTGTCAATGAAGGAGAAGTAGAACCAATTCCCGGCGAACTGATTTATAGAGGCTATACAATTTATGATCTGGTGCACAATGCAGAGAAGGAGAACCGTTTCGGCTATGAAGAAACGGCATATCTGTTATTATTCGGCAAACTTCCGACGGCGGATCAGTTAGAGGCATTTAATCATTATTTGTCCATGCACAGAGAACTGCCATCCGGTTTCGTGGTGGATATGATGATGAAAGCACCATCCCAGAACATCATGAACAAACTGGCAAGGTCTGTCCTGGCATTGTATTCTTATTATGAATCAGAATGCGAAAATATGAACCTGGAGCAGGAATTGAAAACAGCGATTAATTTAATTGCAAAACTGCCGATTATCATGGTCAATGCGTACCAGGTAAAAAGAAAGCATTTTGACAATCAGACATTGTTCATGCACCCATTAAGAGCCAACGAGAGAACAGCAGAGACAATTTTATCTATGTTACGCCCGGATCGTCAGTATACCAAGGAAGAAGCACAACTGTTAGACTGTCTGCTGATGCTCCATGCGGAACATGGCGGCGGCAATAATTCTACGTTTACTTGTCGTGTGCTGACATCTTCCGGGACGGATGCGTATTCTGCATATTCTTCGGCGATCTGTTCCCTGAAAGGTTCTAAGCATGGCGGTGCAAATATCAAAGTATCTGCGATGCTGGAAGATTTCAAAACCAATGTCAAGCACTGGGATAACGAAGGGGAAGTAGCAGATCATATCCGGAAAATTCTGAACAAACAGGCAAATGACGGAAGCGGTCTGATCTATGGCATGGGACATGCTGTTTATACACTTTCTGATCCCAGGGCAGTGATCCTGAAGAAAAAAGCATTTAAGCTTGCAAAAGGAAAGGACATTGAAGCAGAATTCCATTTACTGGACAGGATTGAACGTCTGACACCTGTATTGATGAAACAAGAAAAAGGAATTGACAAGACTGTCTGTGCCAATGTTGACATGTATTCCGGACTGGTGTACCGGATGTTAGGCATTCCGGAAGATCTGTACACACCATTGTTTGCCGTGTCCCGTATGGCAGGCTGGTCAGCGCATCGTATGGAAGAACTGCTGACAGGCGGCAGGATTATCCGTCCGGCATACAAGGCACTGCCGAAAAAGAAACAGTATG
The DNA here is from genome assembly GCA_947174625.1 of uncultured Ruminococcus sp. Classification (GTDB taxonomy): domain Bacteria; phylum Bacillota; class Clostridia; order Oscillospirales; family Ruminococcaceae; genus UBA3855. The sequence goes on along the minus strand of CAMWJT010000017.1, from coordinate 12,043 downwards.
TTAAAATTACAGAAAGAAATTAAGAAAATTAATAAAATTAAAATTTTCTATTTTGGGATTCTCTGTTGCATAGTATGCTTCTCAGGATGTCTCTCAGGGTGTTCTATCGGGATTAATGTAGATACTATGCTCACACCGCCGAAGCTCAGCGGTGAACAGGAACAGATTTATCAGGCACTGGAAGATGCTGCCGGAACTGGTATCCGGTTAAAATATCCCAAAAGCGGCAGTTATCTGTCAGCGTTTATCATTGCAGATATTGATGCGGATGACAGCGATGAAGCGATTGTATTCTATGAAAAAAGTAATATGACAGGAACGGACGGCGGACTTCGGATTAATATTCTGGATAAAATTAATTTCAGATGGCAGTCTATCTGTGACCGGAGTGCGGAGGGATCTGAAATTGAAAAAGTCATCATTTCCCGGCTCGGCGGCAGTGACAAGATGAATCTTATTGTCGGGTACAGTACAGCGAATCAGTCTGAGAAATATCTTTCTGTCTATGCCTATGAAAATCATTATCTGGAACAGACATTGACGCACAGTTATGCGCTGTTCGATGTGGCGCAGGTTGATCCGCAGCAACACCCGGATTTGATTGTCTTGGGTGCAGTGAGCATCTCTGAACAGGCATATGCGGCAGTCTACTGTCTGGAAGAAGATCATAATTATCATGAATATAAATACTGGTTCACGGATAATTATACAGATTATCATCAGTTGATTTACGGAAAGCTTCCGGATCAGCAGACAGCGCTGTATATTGATGCTGCAACAGGAACGGCAAACATTCAGACGGAAATTCTGTGTCTGGAAGAATCCGGTCAGAAATTACAATTTGTGAATTTATTGCAGCGATGCGGAAAAAGTGCAGAAGAAACCGTCCGGCGGGCAGGACTTTCCTGCATGGACATTGACCGGGACGGCGTTCCGGAAATCCCTGTACAGACGATGTTTCCCGGCTATGAAACTGTCGCAGAACCGGAACAGATCCGGCGGACGGACTGGCTGATGATGCAGGAAAATTTCATTTTTACGGAATATTTCAGTTATTATAATGCAAATGATGGCTATGTATTTCTTTTGCCGGAGACCTGGCAGGGAAATGTTACCATCCGCAAGGACACAACGGAGAACGAAATTCAGTTCTGTGACTACAGACAGTCAGAACAGACCGGAGAAGAAATGCCGGTACTTCTGCGGATTTATATTGCCTATGACGAGGCAGACAGAGAAGATCATCTGGGAAGCGGCTATGTACTGCTTCATACAAAGGGGAGTGCCAGTTATCTGATCAAGCCGGAATCCGGCGAAGAACTGTCTTTGACACTGGGCGAAATCTTTCTGAATTTTAAATTTCTGGATTAATTTATTTTTAATTATTTTTGATTTTTTCATCAGAGGTGATGAGTTGATTATGAGACGTATTTTAGTCTGTGAAGATGAAGATGTCATCCGGGACTGTATTGTCATTAATTTGAAACGTGCCGGCTATGATGTCACAGATGTCAGCTGCGGGGAGCTTGCCCTGCGGAAATTTGAAGAAGAAAATGGCAATTTTGATATTGTTTTGCTGGATATTATGATGCCTGGCATTGACGGCTTCACGGTCTGTAGAAAACTCCGGGAAAAAAGTCCCACGCTCGGCATTATCATGCTGACGGCAAGGACACAGGAGATGGACAAAGTCAGCGGCTTGATGATCGGTGCAGATGATTATATCACAAAGCCGTTTTCTCTGTCAGAATTAACGGCAAGAGTGGATGCAATCTATCGGCGGGTATGTATGAGTTTTACACATGATGAAAAAAGTCCCGTTCTGGAATCCGGTCCGTTCACACTGAATCTGAAAAGCCGTGTGGTTGCCAAGAACGGCGAGCCGATTGATCTGACACAGGTGGAATACCAGATTATGGAGTATTTCATGAATAATAAAAATACAGCGCTTGACAGGGCGAGCATTTTAAATCATATCTGGGGCGAGAATTATTATGGCGATTACAAGATTGTAGATGTGAACATTCGTCGGATTCGTCTCAAGATCGAGGATGAACCCTCTAATCCGCAGTATATTGTCACAATCTGGGGTTACGGCTATAAATGGAATGATAAAATTTAAACATCAGAATTTGAAGAATCTGAATCCTGATCCGCCCAAACGGAAAACCATCACACAAAGATGGCTGACCAATCATTTTGCTGTGATTGTCCTGATCATGCTGACTTTTTCGCTGATCCTGATCTATGCCGTCCAGAGTTTCTATTATTCCAGTGCCAGGCAGACGCTCACAGGTGAACTCACTTCCGTGGTGAATTTATTAAGCCGTTATGCACAGGATTCTGAAACGAATTTATATTCTGAAATGCGCAGTACGTTTGAGAGTTTCTCCGCAAAAGACCAGATGGAGCTGATGGCAGTCAATTCTAAAGGTTGGGTGATTTTAACGTCTTCCGGGTTTTCACCGTCGTCGGACACGGCAATTCCGGATTATGAAAATCTGCTTGCCGGCGGTGACGGCTATTGGATCGGAAAAGCCGAGAATCAGGAAAAAATTATGGCGGTCTGCATGGATATTTCTGCATTCAGTTCAGAATATCCTGCCGTCCGGGTGGTCTGTTCCCTGACAGAACTTGACCGGAATATTCATCTTATGATTATTTTCGTGATTGTGATTTGCACCATTGTGATTTTATTGTTAGTCCTGACAGGGATCTATTTTATCGGGAGTATTGTCAAGCCAATCCGGCAATTAAGTACTACAGCAGACAGATTTGCAAAAGGTGATTTCTCTTTCCGGATCCGTTATCATAATTCGGATGAAATCGGCGATCTGTGCAATGCAATCAATCATATGGCAGATGAACTTTCTACGGCGGAAGAAATGAAAAATGAATTTATTTCATCTGTTTCGCATGAATTAAGAACACCATTGACAGCCATTAAGGGCTGGGCGGAAACGATCTGCATGGCAGAGAATGATCCGGAAACTGTCCGCAAAGGCATGAATGTCATTGTGAATGAAACGGCGAGACTGTCCCGGATGGTCGAAGAATTACTGGATTTTTCCAGAATGCAGAACGGACATTTTACGCTCCAGAAAGCAACAATGGACGTACTGGCAGAACTCGGCGACGCTGTGTTGATTTACATGAACAAGAGCATTCAGGAAAAAATTACAATTTCTTATGAAGAACCGGAAATGCTCCCGTTTGTCTATGGAGACAAAAACAGAATCCGGCAAGTATTTATTAATATTATCGACAATGCCATCAAATATTGTGATACCGGGGGACATGTCAGCATTACAGCGCAGGAAATTTTGGGCAATGTGCAGGTGCGTGTTGCAGACAATGGCTGTGGTATCAAAAAATCAGATCTTCCCAAAATCAAGACAAAATTCTACAAAGCCAATCACACAAGGCGTGGATCCGGGATCGGTCTGGCTGTTGCGGATGAAATTGTCACGGCGCATGGCGGAACACTGGATATTATCAGTGAAGAGGGAAAGGGTACTATTGTGACAATTACACTGCCGCCGGAGCATGCAAAGCATACCAAAAATTAATTTTTGTATTTAAAAATTCTGAAAGAAAGGCAGATTCAGGGCATGAGTAAAAAAAAACAGGCAGTTTCTCATAAAAGTAAAATCGGCGGTCAGGCACTCATTGAGGGTGTGATGATGAAAGGTGTTTTCAAAGGCGCAATGGCTTGCCGGCTTCCGGATGGTTCTGTTGATGTGGAAACCTGGGATCTGAATACCGGAAAAAAGAAGCCTTGGTATCGAAAAATGCCGATTGTCCGGGGTGTTTACAGTTTTATCTTCTCTATGATTGATGGTTATAAATGCCTGATGAAATCCGCTGAAAAACAAATGACCGAAGAAGAAATCGGACAAGAACAGGAAGAAAGCTCAAAACTGGAAAAATTCCTCGAAACACATTTCAATGAAAAAACTGTTGAGACAATTATGCTGATTGGCATGGTTCTTGGTGTTGTCTTTGCAATGGCATTGTTCCTGTTTCTTCCGAAGTGGCTTGTCGGTCTGATCAAGCCGCTGACTGCCAACAGATTTTTGCAGTCATTCTCCGAAGGGATTCTTAAAATTATTATTTTTATTGCTTACATGGCAATAACAGGCATGATGAAAGACATCCGCCGGACTTATGAGTACCATGGCGCAGAACATAAGACAATTGCCTGTTTTGAAGCCGGACTCCCCCTGACAGTTGAGAATGTCCGGAAGCAGATCCGGTTGCATCCGAGATGCGGCACAAGTTTTATCTTCCTGACACTGTTCATCAGTATTCTGGTGATGTGTTTTGTGCCGTTTACAATCCCCTGGCAGAGATTTTTATGTAGTCTGTGCCTGTTTCCGCTGACGGTCGGCTGTTCTTTCGAGTGTATCCAGTTTGCAGGACGCAGTAACGGTTTATTTGCCAGAATCATCTCATTTCCGGGTTTGCAATTACAGAGAATCACAACCAAAGAACCGGACGCATCGCAGATTGAAATTGCCATTGCCGCATTGACATCGTGCATTCCGGAAAATCTGGAGGACGATCAATGGTAAATCGTGCTCTGGAATGTAAAGCAATCCGAACGTTCCACGTGGAACAATTCCAAAAAGCTGGTATTCCGGATTCTGCATTTGAAGTCAATTGTATTCTGGAACAGGTTACGGGCATACCGTGGCACAGCATCCGGGAAATTTCTCCGGAACAGCGCAAGCAAATTAATTCTATGATACAGCGGCGGATTTCCGGCGAACCATTGCAGTACATCCTTGGAGAATGGGAATTCTATGGCATGAAATGTTTCGTTGGTAAGGGTGTTTTAATCCCCAGACCAGACACGGAATGCCTGATTGATCTGATTGCACAGAAATTCCGGAGTTCAGAAAAATTAAACATTCTGGATCTCTGCACCGGATCGGGCTGTATTGCACTGGCATTAAAAAAAATATTCCCTGATGCAGAAATCACCGGTGTGGATTGCAGTCCGGAGGCGCTTGCCTATGCGGAAAAAAATAAGAACTATCACGGATTGGATGTGCAGTTGCTCCGGGGAGATGTCCTGGATGCAGCGTTTGCAAAAAATTTTAATTCAGTTGACCTGATTGTCAGCAATCCGCCGTATCTTACCAGTCAGGAAATGCAGACGCTCCAGACGGAAGTATCTCATGAACCGGCAACGGCACTGTACGGCGGTTCGGATGGACTGGATTTCTACCGGAATATGACAGAAATCTGGAAGACACCCTTAAAATCCGGTGGAATGCTGCTTTATGAAATCGGCGAACAGCAGGCAGTGGCTGTCTCGGAAATTCTGTTGTCTCAGAATTTCCAAAATATTCAGGTCATGCAGGATCTTGCGCATCATGACCGTATTGTTTCAGGTGATAAAATATAATGAATTTATATTTTACAATATTTTATTATTTTTACTATTTTTTATGATTATTGGAGGGTTTTCAAATGGCTGCAAAAGCAAAAGCAAAAACTGAAAAGAAAAGTATGGGATCTCCGGCAACATCCGAAGAAAAACAGGCGGCTCTGGATCATGCCATTAAAATGATCGAAAAACAATTCGGACAGGGTGCTGTCATGCGTCTTGGTCAGCAGAGCAAAATGGATGTGGAAGTCATCCCTACAGGTTCCATGACGCTCGATATTGCGCTTGGTGTCGGCGGTGTGCCCAGAGGACGTATTATTGAATTATATGGTCCGGAAAGTTCCGGCAAAACCACTGTTGCATTGCATATCGTCGCAGAAGCACAGAAAATGGGCGGCGAAGCGGCATTTATCGACGTGGAACACGCACTTGATCCGAAATATGCGAAATCGCTTGGTGTTAATATTGATAATTTGCTGGTCGCTCAGCCGGACAGCGGTGAACAGGCACTTGAAATTGCAGAATCTCTTGTCCGTTCCGGTGCAATTGATGTGATTGTCATTGACTCCGTTGCCGCCATGACAACAAAAGCAGAAATTGACGGCGAAATGGGCGACAACCACGTTGGACAGCTCGCAAGATTGATGTCTCAGGCAATGCGGAAACTCACTTCGATCATTTCCAAGACGGGATGCTGTGCGATTTTCATTAACCAGATCCGTGAAAAAATTGGTGTTCTGTATGGTAATCCCGAAACGACACCCGGCGGACGTGCGCTCAAATTCTACGCAACAATCCGGATGGATGTCCGCAAAGGTGAAGTCCTGAAAGAGAACGGTGTTCCGATTGGCAACCGGATGAAAGTCAAAATTGTTAAAAATAAAGTGGCACCGCCGTTCCGGGAATGTGAATTTGATAATATCTATGGCAAGGGCATTTCACGGACGGGTGAAATCATGGATCTTGCTGTTGATCTGGATGTGATCCAGAAAAGCGGTTCCTGGTTCAGTTACAATGGTCAGAAACTCGGTCAGGGACGGGATAATGTCAAACAGCAATTGTTAGATAATCCGGAATTTATGAAAGAAGTCGAAGGAAAAATTCTTGCGATTATGCGGGAACAGGAAGCAGAAGAAACAAACGGCAGTGTAAAAAATACTGGTACAAATTCCGCCGTTTATTCCGGATCACAGGCAGAAGGTTTTTCATCTGTGAACATTGACATTGAGGCAGATGATGATTTTGACGAATTTGATCCGGCAGAAGCATAATCCATAAAATTATGAAATGGATCCATTATTCTGAAATTGAAAAGGCACCGAAATCCGCAGAAGAACTGCCAGGATTCCGGACGGCTTACGAAAAAGCCTGCTGTCTGCTGGATGTCCGGGAATACTGTTATCAGGAACTGTATCAGAAATTGATGCGGAAATATCCGGATGAAGATCTGTGCCATGCTGTTATGGAAAAGTTAGTTCGTTGTGATGCTGTGAATGACAGGCGCTATGCACAGCGTTATGCAGAATATCTTGTCCGGCGCAAGGGTTACGGCATCCGTAGGGCAGAGCAGGAGATGCGGCACAAGGGTCTGGACAGGGCGCTGATCCGGGAATTTCTTGCGGAACAGCAAAGAGCCGCAGAAGAAAATCTTCCACAGATTTTAGTGAAAAAATATAGCAGACATTTGCAGGATGCAGATGATTACCGGGCAAGAGAAAAAGCTGTTGCCGGGATGGTACGGCTTGGGTATGATTTCCATGCTGTCCGGCATGCGATAGAAGATTATTTTGCAGAACAGGAAGAAGATTAAAAAATTTAAAAAATAAAATTTTAAAATGTTCCACGTGGAACATCTTTGCGGAGTCTATCCCGGAATGTTCCACGTGGAACATGTAGTATATTTCAAGATCAAAAAAAATAAAATAATAATATAAGGAGTTGTAGTTATGGCTGTCAAAGTAAGTATGGTGTCCCTTGGTTGCAGTAAAAATCTTGTGGACTCCGAAAGAATGTTGTTCAAACTCAGGCAACATGGATATAAACTTGTCACAGAATTCGGAGAATCTGATGTCGCAATTGTCAATACATGCGGCTTTATCCAGTCCGCCAAAGAAGAAGCGATTGAAACAATTCTGGAAATTGGCAAACTCAAAGAGGAGGGGACTGTAAAAAAGTTAATTCTCACGGGTTGTCTGACAGAACGCTATCAGCAGGAAGCCGCTGCCGAATTCCCGGAGGCGGATGCTGTGATTGGAATCAGTGATACAAGGGATATTGTGGATATTCTGGATCAGGTTCTGCACAATCAGAGAATTGTAAAATTTTCTTCCAAAATGCAGGCGGAGCTGACCGGAGACCGGATTATTTCTACACTGCCGTTTTTTTCGTATCTCAAAATTGCGGAAGGCTGTTCCAATTGTTGCACTTATTGTGCCATTCCCATGATCCGGGGGAAATTCCGGAGTGTCCCGATGGAAGATGTCCTGCAAGAAGCACGGAAATTAGCAGATTACGGTGTGACAGAACTGAATGTCATTGCACAGGATACGACAAGATACGGTGAGGATCTTTCAGAAAACGGAGAATCTTTGTTACCGGAGTTATTAGAGAAATTATGTGAAATTGAAAATTTAAAATGGATCAGAGTATTATACTGTTATCCAGAACGGATCAGTGATCAATTAATTGATGTGATGGCAAAGCAGGATAAAATTGTGAAATATATAGATATGCCAATTCAGCATTGTAATGATGAAATTTTAAAACGGATGAACCGGCGCAGTACCAAACAGCAGATTATTTCTGTGATTCAGAAACTGCGTGAAAAAATGCCGGGGATTGTGCTCAGAACAACGCTGATTACAGGATTTCCGGGAGAATCGGAAGAACAGTTTACAGAATTGTCAGAATTTGTGAAAGAAATGAAATTTGAAAGACTCGGCTGTTTTGCCTATTCTCAGGAAGACGGCACAAAAGCGGCAGACTTCCCGGATCAGATTCCGGAAGCCATTAAAAATCAACGTGCAGAAATTATCATGGAACAGCAAGCGGATTTGAGCGCAGCTTACAATGCTGCTCAGATTGATCAGGTCAAGACAGCAGTTGTAGAAGGATTTGACCAGTGGGCAGAATGTTATTTCGGACGGACGGCAAATGATGCGCCGGATATTGACGGCAAGATTTTTTTCCGTTCCGGGAAAAAACTGCATTCCGGGGATTATGTACCAGTAAGAATTACAGATGTTCTGGATTATGATCTGCTTGGCGAGGTGATTTCTGATGAATCTGCCGAATAAACTGACATTACTGAGAATTCTGTTAGTGCCGGTATTTCTGGTATGTATGTATTGTAATTTTTCATGGCATTTCACAATTGCACTGATTCTGTATGCGGTTGCTTCGATTACGGATGCACTTGACGGCAAAATTGCCAGGAAGTACAATCTGATTACGACATTCGGGAAATTTGCGGATCCGCTTGCGGATAAGATACTTGTATTGGCGGCATTTGCCGCACTTGCAGACACAACGGCATATTCGTTCCCGGTCAATGGGATTGTCATCACGATTATTGCGGCAAGGGAATTCATGGTTTCCGGACTGCGGCTTGTCACTGCTGAAAAAGGTGTTGTCGTTGCCGCCGGGATCTGGGGAAAATTAAAAACCGCATTTACTATGATGGCCATTGCAATGATGTTAGTATGGCTTGCCGCCTGGGAATGTTTCAGCAATGGCAGTGATGCCTGGTTTGCCGCCGGTGGTGTGATGAATATTGTATTTCAGATACTGGTCTGGATTTCTGTGTTATTAACCATCATTTCCGGAGGGATTTATTTAAAAGGCTACTGGAAGTATATTGATATGAAATGAAATAATCTAACATAAACAGATCGCCCCGGCGGTCTGTTTTTCCGGGATTTGGTGAATATTTGATGAAAATTAGGTTTCACTATTGACAAGTGATATGCCGGTTTGTTATAATAAGAATACCAGATGCTTACAGAAATCAAAAAAGCATCACAGGAAAGGACAACGGTTTTGTATAGGAAACATAATCGGGAACAATATAAGCATATGATTGCATTTTTTTCAGATCTGCTGCTCTTGGGGATTCTGACACTCCAGTTTGCGCATACCTGGTATACACATTATCTGCATGTGTTAGTCCTGCCGTTTTTCCGCCGGGGAAACTGGGCTGTCGTTGCGATCTATGCTGTTGTGATGTTCCTGTTTTTTAAAATCTATCATGCTTTTAAAGTAGGGTATCTGCGCAAGACAGATGTTTTTTTCTCTCAGATATTATCCGTCTGCGGCGGCAATCTGATCACTTATCTGCAAATCAGTGTAATTCTGAGAAAATTTGCTGAGATTGCACCCCTGCTGCGATTAACAATCCTGGAATTTTTTTCGCTCATGTGCTGGACATATCTGACGCAGAAATTATATTTTGCGCTTTATCCGCCAAGAAAATTAGTGATTGTCTATGGAAGTGCTTCTGCAAAAATGCTCGTCATGAAGATGAGTTATCGTGTGGACAAGTATATGATCTGTGAGAGTGTCAGTGCAGAGACAGCCTATCCGGAGATTACAGAAAAAATCCGGCAGTATGATGGTGTGATTCTCTGTGATTTGCCAATAGATCTTAGAAATAATCTGGTGAAATTCTGTTTTGCACAGCAATTGCGTTCGTATATCGTCCCGGAAATTTCTGATATTATTCTGCGTGGTGCGGATGATCTGCGATTATTTGACACACCGTTGTTGTTATGCCGTAATTATGGACTGAATTTTGAGCAAAGATTCTGCAAGCGTGCATTTGATCTGGTATTCAGTATTCTGGCATTTATCCCGGCTTTGCCGGTGATGTTTGTCTGTGGGCTTGCTGTGAAGCTCTGCGATGGCGGACAAGTTCTTTACCGGCAGAAACGTCTGACGCAGGACGGAAAAGAATTTATATTATACAAATTCCGGAGTATGATTCCGGACGCAGAAAAAACGGGTGCAAGGCTTGCAGAAACGCATGATAACAGAATTACATCCGTCGGGAGAATCCTGAGAAAATATCGGCTTGACGAACTGCCACAATTATGGAATATTTTAAAAGGCGATATGTCCGTTGTCGGACCACGTCCGGAACGTCCGGAACTTTGTGAAGAATATCAGAAACAGTATCCCGAATTCCGTTTCCGGCTGAAAGTCAAAGCCGGACTGACAGGCTATGCGCAGGTTACGGGTGTTTATGATACCGTGCCATATGATAAATTAAAAATGGATCTGATGTATATTGAAAATTATTCTTTTCTGAGAGATATTCAGATTATTTTAATGACAATCAAGATTATGATTTTTCCGACACAGAAAACAAATGAAGAACTGGAAGAACTACTGGAAAATTCTGAAACTCAGAAAAATCAGCAATAAATAATTAAAATAATGAAAGGAGACAAAGATTTATGAAAATCACTGCTGTGATTATGGCAGGCGGCAAAGGAGAACGCTTCTGGCCTAAAAGCCGTGTGAATTGTCCGAAACAGTTTCTATCACTGACGGCGGACGGCGAAACCATGATTCAGAAAACTGTCCGGCGACTTTCGGATTTCATTGCACCGGAAGATGTGTATGTCTTAACTAGTCAGAACTATCTGGCATTAGTCCGGGAACAGCTCTCGGATCTGCCGGAAGAAAATCTTCTGGCAGAACCATGTCCGAGAAATACAGCACCCTGTATCGGACTTGCCGCCGGGATAATTATGAAAAAATATCAGGATGCTGTGATGATCGTCCTGCCCTCAGATCATCTGATTCATGCGGAAGAAATTTATCTGAATACACTCCGGAAAGCTGTCCGATTTGCAGAGAATGGCGAAAATCTGCTCACGCTCGGAATTACACCGACTTATCCGGAAACAGGTTATGGATATATCAAATATCGACGTGGGAGCAGTGAAAACGGGATTTACAGCGTAGACTGCTTTGTTGAGAAACCGGATTTGCCGACTGCAAAAAATTATCTGCGTTCCAGAGAATATCTATGGAACAGTGGCATGTTTATCTGGAAAGCATCCAGTATCTTGCAAAAAATAGAAAAACACATGCCGGAGCTGTCCACCGGATTAGAAAAGATCATGACGGCTTATCAGCCTGAAAATTCTGAAAATCAGGCGCATTTTCTGGAAGTCCTGAACCAGGAATTTCCGGCGCTTCCTTCAGAATCCATTGATTTCGGCATTCTGGAAAAGGCAGAGGACATTTATACGATTCCTGGCAGTTTCGGATGGGATGATGTAGGGAGTTGGCTTGCCTTGGAACGGATTAATCCGACGGACAGCGAAGGAAATTTTTTTGAGGGCGATATTATGGGAATCCAGACAAAAAATTGTACTGTATGCGGCGGCAAAAAAATGATTTCCCTTTTGGGTGTGCATGATCTTGTAATTGTGGATACACCGGATGCCATGCTGATCTGCGACAAGAAACACACACAGGATATTAAAAAAATCCTGGAACAGATCCGTACACAAGGCAGAGAAGATTTATTATAATAATTAATAAAATTATTAAGGAGAATTTTTTATGAAACACGCATTGATTACTGGTATCACCGGACAGGATGGTTCCTATTTGGCAGAATTATTGCTGGAAAAAGGA
>CAMWJT010000016.1 GCA_947174625.1 uncultured Ruminococcus sp. | reverse complement strand
GTATAATTTGCTATTTTTTAGAAAATTTTCAAGTATCTTCTCTTTGACTCGTAAACTTCTCTTATACAATGATATTAAAGTCAATTTTTTTCATTTTGCAGAGACATGTATATCTAAGATGTATAACAAAAAATCCAGAATCTATTAAGATCCTGAATTTTCTATATTATTACAGACCATACTCTTTAACTTTTCTATAGAATCTGTTCGGTTTCATGCCGAGCTTTTGCATGGTTCTTTTCGCCATCTGCTTACCTTCACACCACAACTTACATTCCCTTTGTAATGCTGTCAGGTCAACCGGAATTGGTTGCCGTCCTTTGTACTTCTCGGCTGCCTTTGCGATGGCAATTCCTTTACGCTGGCGTTCCCAAAATTTCATGGGGTACACTTGTAGAAGTTGTAAATAAAAAGAGCGTTCGTCGTTTTGCACAAGAAAAAAGTAAGACAAACAAGACAAGAGGTAAGACAATGCTTGTCTTATATGATTTTTAACTATATATCGCCAAAAATAAGTATAAAATCATTACAACAAGACAAGCAAGACATCAAATTTCTTAGAAAGCCTGAAAAAATGCTTTTTAACGGTCAACCGTTACTGTTTTGTAACTTTTTCTTAAAAAAAAAAAATATTTAATAGTAAAATGCTTGTCTTGCTTGTCTTGTAATTTAAAAAAAACACTATATATAGATAAAAACAAACAAGACAAGCCTTTTTTAATGCTTGTCTTGTAAAAATAAAATTTTTGGCTATATTAAGTCAAAAACAAACAAGACAAGCCTTTTTTAATGCTTGTCTTGTTTTATGTGTAAAATACACAACAAAAAAATAAAATGGCTGTATATAGACAAAAAAACAACAAGACAAGCCTTTTTATGCTTGTCTTGTTTATCTTTTGAAATTTCATTAATGATTATTACTATTCCAATATTTGTAGGGAAGTTTTACGACTCTTGTTTGTCTTCCATTGATATACTTTTTTTGGGATTCATATCCGTATTTGCTTAATACTTGTCCGATAGTGCGAGCATCATATTTCAAGTTGTGTATTCTAATAAACTCGGTTACAGTCATTTCTTTAAACGTACAGATATATCCTTGCTGTGGTGTCTGTTCTTCTTCCAGTATGTCAAGAACTTCATATTCGCCCTTCATCGGCTTTACAAATGCGGAGTTACGCTTTTCAAGGCATCTTTTTTCTTCTTCCGAGAGCCTGAAACAACTTGATTTATCCTTGTCTTTTACAAGTTCATAAATCTGCGACCAAAGCTGTAACGAATTGAATGTTTTTATTTGCGTGTTATAGTCGATTACAAGGTCTGATGGCAAAGGGATTGTTACAAAGCGTCTGTTGCCTGTCTGGTCTATCAAAAATTGATCGTCATTAACTGTACCAACAAAAGAAGTCATACGTGGGTAGTGTAAACTTGCCTTGCCATAAGGTGTTCTGTATTCATCCGTTGATTTTGTCAGGAATGCTTTTACGCTGTCCATATCCTTACGCATGGTAGAACCTATTTCGCCTAATTCGCTTATCCACTTGCTCGTAGCCTGAATGACACTATCCTTGTCACGAGGATCTAAGCAGATGCCTTCACCAAAGTATCTGGAATTGAGTGCCAGCATTTCAAAGAAACGTGTCTTTCCTATGCCTTGTTTGCCTTGAAACACAAGAATTATGTCCAGTGAAAACGGGTTATCAATGCTGTTGTACAAACCGCAGACACATTGTTTCAGCCATTTAAAAATAAATATTCGGCTGAACATCCCCTCTTCCGTGTCTGCAGGTATCTTGAATATATTGTATATTTGGTTGACACGGTCGACACCATCCCATTTTACTGACTTGATAGCATCCAGAACAGGGTTGTACTTGTGGTTTGTTGCGTAGAGTGTGATGTAGTCCATAATGCCTTGCTTAGAAACCCGGGTATACATTTTTTTTAATTGGTCGTGTAAGATTGTCGGCACATTCTCTGCCAGATGTTCCTTGCTTTTCGCATTATCAAACCCAAAAAACTCGAAATCATGCGTAATTTGATTATATCGAATAGAATATCCCTGCTCTTCGATAAATTCAGAGAATAGCTTAAAATCAATTATCTGTTTTTTCTTGCTTGCGCTAACTTGTTGTGGTTCTGATGATGGCTTAGGTTCAGAATTAGTTAGTTGGCATTGGCGCATATCTTTGTGCCATTGGTCTTTATCAAGCATGATAGCACGCTCCGAATGCGCCTGCAGATTTGCTATAAGTCCGGCACGGTTTTTTACAAGAAATTCGTTCGCATCTTTACAGCTGCCCCAGATGTCGTTAGAAGCAGTGATATAGGGTACTCGGCGTGCATCGCAAAGCTTGGCAAGATCAACAGCTGCTTTCCTTCCACTTTGGTCGTTATCCAAAGCAATAATCAGCACCGTTTTAGACGTATCAAAATCAAATATCTTCCGAATATTGCTGATTGAACCTAAGCCTATACTCGCAAAACCGCATTCGTCGATGCTCATGCAGTCGATTTCACCTTCCACTACAAAGCAATAGGGGGCAGTAAGGGCAGCCGGATTAAGAATATGTGTAGTACCCCGCTTTTGTTTGATATTATCGGTGGTACTCCGCCACATGAATGAACTGTTGGAAGTTGGAATGATAACTGCCGGTGTTGTCTGATTATTTTTGTATGAAAAGCTAAATATATAGCCACAATGAAATTTTTGCTGTGTTTTGACGGATAATCCACGTTTCGTAAGGTAATCCGTTTCATGTAGGCGTTGTTCTGCCATAGCAAAAAATTTTGTGTAATCCTTTTCTTTTTTTGGTTCTGCCGGATTTACTGGCTTTTTCTTTTGCTGTATTGGTTGGGAGAAGTAAATACTATATTTTGCTTGAAGCTCCTCAACAATCACCTTGAAGTCTTTGATGTTGTTAATTGCGCCATATAAATTAAAAATATCGCCGTTAGCACCACAGGCAAAGCAATGATAGCTGTTAGTATCAGGATATACTGTAAATGCTCCAGAACAATGTCGACCCGTACCACTGTTGCACAGGGGGCATATATACTGGTTTTTGCTGCCATTTTTGGATGCTTCCGTGATTTCTTCCACATAATCAACCAGAAACGATTTGATTTCTTTTTTTCTATCATCATGCATTAAAAAAATCTCCTTTTTATCTTGACTTTTTAGGAGAGAATATGATATAATAATAAATGTGAATTTTAATATTATACATATTCTCCATGAATCCGTCCAGTGCTTGCAACACTGGGCGAATTTTTTTTATTCTGTGTTATTGTTATTAACATCAGATACATCATTTTTTTGCTTTTCTTTGTAACATTCAACTGCTTCAATGACACCTTGTAGAAAAAATTTTCTAAATTTTTCTGGAAGTTTCTTATATCTCTCAATAATAGCATTTTCAAAGTCAATTTCTGATTGTGTTAAATATTCCGGAACTGAAATAGTTCTATCAAGAAGATAGTCAAGCGATACATCAAACATATCTGCGATTTTGCATAAAATTTCTTGTTTAGGCTCGCTAACACCTTGTTCATAAGTTTGCCATGCTCTTAATTTTATCCCCAAAGCCTCAGCACATTCTTTTTGTGTCATTCCATTTTGTTCTCGTGCTTTTTTTATATTATTTTTCACGTTTGTCACCTCCTTCTAAAATATATAGTAACACAAATTATGATACTTGTCAAGTGATAAATGAAAAAAATAATCAAAAAAGATGTTATTAACATAATTTTGTGTACTATATACAAAAAAACTAACAGTTTTTTTACATGTACTAACGTTTTTTTTGTTAGTCAACTATTGACAAGTAACGTTTACTATGTTATAATTTAGTTACACATAAAAAAGGAGGTGTTAGCAATGAAAAATAATAGTGAACTCACTGAAGATGAAAAATTGTTCTTATATTATGCATGTAAGTTGAATGAAAACGCTAGAAAAGAGTTACTGAATAAAATGGACGGTTTTCTGATGGCTATTGAGGCAATTGCAAGAAGCAAAGAAGTAAAGCCAGTTGTAACATTGGCAAACGAATAAAAAACAGCTCCGGAACGTTCCAGAGCTGAAAGACAGGTGATGAAATGGAAGAAGCAAAAGAAAAAACAAGAATCGTGATTACATATGGAAAGAAGAATGTTGGTGTTTTCCTGAACAATCCGGATGCAACCACAAAAGAACTGCTCAGGATGCACTGCTGTCTTGTCAACGTGCTTATTAGGGACATGGTGGCAAGAGGCATGACAGTTACCGGAGCAATCGAAAGCATCCGATATTCTGATGAAGAGGCTCTCAGAATGTACATAGAGCATGGCTGAGTTTTCCACAGCGTTTCAACGGAATGTGAAAAAAATCCACTCCGGCTTGTTCGGGGTGGATTCTCACAAAATTCAAGAGAAAAGGAGTTTTTCAATGGATCTGAAAGAATATTTTAACCACAAAAATATCAAAGGAAATGCGCAGTCATTTATTGCAGAAAAAACTGCTCAGACACTTCTATCATTCTGTGAACAGGAATCCGAATTTGCACAGGCAATTGAACAGTCCGGAAAAAGCTTTCAGGATTGTCTTGATTATGTTATCAAAGGCATGGTAAAGAGCGGAAGTACTGGAAGTCTTTCAGATTGCGATGCCTACAACAGAGCGGTCAGATTTTATTTTCCCGGTGCAGTGGTTCATCATAGATTTGAACTTGATTTAATCGGCAATGCAAAAGAATCAACTCCAGAAGCAAAGTCCTTTGACTTCATGAGCCTTATGGATTGGTAGGTGATGTTATGCGAAAAGTAAGAAAAGAGGAGCTGTTGCATGAATTTCCGGCAATACCGGATGAGATCATGGAGCAGATGCGGCAGACAGGCGGCAGAAAAAAGGCGGCAAATTTCGCTGTTATGCTGACCTGGGGCAGAGAACTGTTTGTGAGATGTTATCACCACTACTGTAACGGTGAAATTGCAGAGCGGCAGCGTTATGTGTTTGCTGAGGATGGTTCTGTACGTTATGGAAGCAATGACGGCAGACATTGGGAAATCCGCAAAGAAGTTCGTGAACCGGTATTCTGCAAGAGTTGTTACGGCTACAGCTTTGACAACAGCTACATGATACTGAACAGAAAAGCTTTAGCTGCTTCGTGCATGAAGCATTCGCAACTTGAACACTACAAAGGCAATCTTATCATGGAATACTTGCACTTATACTGCAAGCATCGTAATTTGGAGTATCTTATGAAATCGGGCTATAGCGGAGTGGTTGAAGAAACCTATACATACAACGGATTTTTCAGGGAGCAGGAACATCTTTCGATAGCTTATCCTATCAACTGGAAAACCAACAATTTGCTAAAAATGCTAAACCTGAACCGCACGGAATTTAAGGCTTTGCAAGGCAGTGAGGAATGCTATCTCACATACATATACTGGAGAAAAATCTTTCCGAAGAACAAACCAAAGGAACTGCTTTTAATCGGCAAAATATTTGGAAACGAACACGGAACATTGAGTTCTTTATGCGAATTAACCAAGCTAAGACCATATAGGATTGCAGTCTATCTGGATGAAAATAAAATCAGGCTTAGTGACTACCATGATTATATTGACCAGTGCAGGAAGTTACACTATAACTTGCATGATACAGCTATCAATATGCCACATCATTTCATGGACATGCATACTAGACTGACCGAAATTATTAACTTGCAAATTTGGGAACAAGCGAAAGAACGTAGACGTAAACAGGAAGCAATCTATCAAGAAAAATTAAAACAGTTTGAAAAGAACATGGTAGAACGCCTTTCCTTAGAATATCAATCCGAAAATTTAATGATTCGTTTGCCAAGGAGTATAGGCGAAATCACTCAGGAGGGAGCTGTTTTACATCACTGTGTCGGTGGCTATGCGGAACGTCACGCAGAGGGTAAACTGCATATTCTGTTCATCAGACAAGCAGAAAATCCAAATGTGCCATTCTATACCATGGAAGTCACCGTTGATGGCAAAATCAAGCAAGTACGAGGTTTGCGAAACAGCGACCCTACGCCAGAAGTGGCAGAATTTGTGGAAAAATACAAAGTTTATCTGCAAGCCGTTTTCGTGAAGCGGAAACTGATGGAATCAGTAGCATGAAAGGAGAAATTTAAGTTATGGAAGAAAACAGTAACGAAGTAGCTGTGTCAGTTCCGGAAGTAACCATTTTGTCGGACAGGCACAACATGGCAGTCATGCTTGACAAAAGTATCAAGTCACATGCACAAATTGCACAGCAGTCATTGTACGAAGTCTGCAAAGGTTTGAAAGAAATGAGAGATGGCAAGCTGTACACAGAACTTGGTTATCAAAATTTCGAGGATTATTGCGAAAATGAAGTAGGCATTAAGCATAGTCAAGCTTACAAATACATTGCTGTTGCAACAAATCTTTCAATTGATTTTTTCCACTCGAGTGGAAATATTGGAGTAAACAAACTTGCCCTGCTCGCCAAACTGGACGAACCAGAGAGGGAACAGCTTCAACAGGAAACAGATCTTGAAAGTGTGACTGTCAAGGAGCTGCAAGAGAGAATCAGAGAACTGAAAGAGCAAAAACAGAAATTAAAAATCGCTCTTGGAGAGAGTGGCGAAAAACGCCGAAATTTAGTGAAAGAGAATGAGCAACTAGCTTTTGCAGTTTCAGCTAATCGCCATGAGACGGAAAAAGTAAAGGCGAAATTTAAAACACACATTGCAGAATTAGAAAAACAGATCCGGGAGATGGAAGATCGTCCTGTTGAGGTTATGCAATCTACAGCGGAATTAGAAGAAATTGAGCGTTTGAAGTCCGAGTTAGAAGAAGTCAAAAGCCGGGAACAGGAAGCGAAAGCAGAAGCTGAAAGAATGCAGAACACTAATGCGGAAACGTCAAATGAGGTTGAAAGACTGCAAGTAAGAATCAGCGAACTTGAAAATCAGCCTGTTTCCGGAGCTGAACCAGATGCAAAGGAGCTGTTCCGACCATACTTTCAGGCTTGCACACATAGCATTGGCTTGATGATGGACTTCAT
Organism: uncultured Ruminococcus sp.; assembly: GCA_947174625.1. Classification (GTDB taxonomy): domain Bacteria; phylum Bacillota; class Clostridia; order Oscillospirales; family Ruminococcaceae; genus UBA3855. The sequence continues at coordinate 6,483 of CAMWJT010000016.1, read as the reverse complement.
CAGCAAGCAGAAAGAAAGTCCTGATTTTGCGTTCCTGACTTCCAAAGCATCCCAGATTGCAGAGGTAATTGAAGATCAGCTCCAGGCTTTGAAAAATCAATCGGAATAAGAACAATTTTTTTATTAAATAAAACATTGGTGGAATAACAGTATTCCACCAATGTTTGAAAATCAAAAAAAGTAGGTGAATTTCTATGATGACATTTGCACAGCTCGGACGGTTGTCATTGCAAATGCAGATGTTGTATGTCCAGGGAGTCAATTCCGGATCAAAGCCGGATGATCCTGTAGAATTGCCGAACAATGACCTGACATTTTCTGTTTCGGAATTTCCCAAAACACCCACAATAAAAATCTGTGCCGAAGCGTTCTTAAATCTGAAAAAGTACACGGTGCGGCAGAGTACTTACTATAGATATATACGTTGTTTCAAGAACACAGTTCTACCATTTTTTGGAGATATGCAGTTAAATACTGTCAGCGGAAAAGTAGTGCAGGAGTTTGTCAATGCCATGCTCCGGCAAGGTATGAATCCAAAAGCAATTAAATATTGCGTAACCATGTTGAAAAGTGTTTTGTTATGTGCGGAAGCTGATGGAGTCATCACAATGCCTGTGATCCGTCCCCACTATCCTAAGCAGTGTAAACAAGAACGTCCGATCTTGTCGGATGAAGATTTTGACAGGCTGAGTGACTATCTACTACAGGAAAACAGCTCCATTTCAACGGCATTACTGATTGTTATGCACACCGGAATCAGACTCGGCGAAGCGTGTGCCTTGCAGTGGTCTGATATGGATTTTAAGACCAACAGCATTTACATCCGGTACAGCGTCAAGCGTTACTACATACCGGATGAAAAACGGACTATTTGCGAATTGGGCGAGCCGAAGACATCCAAGAGCAAGCGGCGGATCTATGTTTCTCAGTGGCTAGCTGATATTTTGAGGCAACGTCAAGAGACAGGATTCATTTGTACAGGAGCTGACAGATTTTGCAGTCCGGAGACCATGCGGAATACACTCAACAGGCGACTGAAACAATTAAATATTCCGCATATTAGATTCCATGACCTACGGCACGGATTTGCTACCAGAGCTATCACCGGCGCAGGGATTGACCCGAAGACAGTCGCAGAGATTCTGGGACACGAACACTGCGACATCACACTGGATATTTACACTTCCTGCACGGCACAGATGCAAGTTGAAGCTATGGAGAAAATTCAAGAAAGAAAGAGTGAATCATATGAAAAATTTTGGAATTGCTGACAAGTGGAAAATTGTTATATCAAAAGATTTATTTTTCACTTTAGCACAGGAAGCGTATTGGCATACCAAGTTTGCAATAGAACATGCAGCGGATCGACTGGAAGCCATGAATCAGTTCCGGAGTTACATATGGATTAAGAACTGCGTGAAAGTAGAATGTGAGCAAAACAGGATCAACTATAAGAATTATATCACAGATCAGGAAAAAGTATTTGCAGATTTGATTGACGAAAAATTTCCGTTGGTTAATGAATTGCCTGGCTGCGAAGACTCCGACATTATCACAGATCTTGCAACTTATTCCTTTTTGCCTAAAAAGCTTTCTATTTGCTCTGCTTTCGATGTTCCAAAGGGCATTTTATGCCTTATTGACTGATTTTTTTGTCGAACTTACGTTATAATAAGCATTACGAACTATAAACAATCGCAATCTCGAATGATTTTACTACAAATTCTTATTTTAGCATAAAAACGCACTTTCTCAGATAATTCTAGAAAAGTGCGTTTTATGTTTACAGTATCGTCATGTTGTATATTAACATATTTAAGGAGTTACAATTTATATTTTAGCCTGTATCTCTTTTTTACTCTTCGCTTTTAAGTTCACTTAAATCAAACTTAAACTCTTTATAAACAGGCATACCATAATAAAGGTCGCTGTCAGTTCTTTCCTGTTTGTTAAGGATTCTTGCGTATATTATGTCACTTGAAGGAGTTGTAAGAGAGCCTGTGCCAATTGTTTCGTTGAGGAAAGGAATTTCATTACCGTCTTCATCGTAGAAAAACAGTATCATAGAATATAAAGGAAACATAGAATCATCATCAGAATATTTGTCATCCAGATCGCTTGGATACTCCCATTCTACACGAATACTTGCAGGGCTATAGTTGAAAAGTCTGACTTTGTATCCATCCTGGCTCTGTTCCATTGCATTTCCATTGATCAAGTCATTATCGACAACAATGCACTTCTTCATTATGATGTCATTCAGTTTAGCATAGGTATTGAAATAATCATCCCCAGCACATAAACCTTCAAGGGTAATCACAGCATTTTTTGACTCTGTAAGCATATACTCATCAAGAAGTTTAAGCGTGATCTGTCCGCTGAAGCTGTTTTCCGTACCATCATCAAGCATCATGTTTCCTTCAAGCCATGTGTAATTATCAATTCCATGCATTCCGCCTGCTGTATCAAAAACAACATCGCCGCAATCAATTTTAATTGATTGGAAGCCAATATATCTGTATCCGTCGGGATTTCCATTGCTGAGACTTCCTGTAAGACCAAGCACAAGCGTTCTTCCGTCACAATACGAGCTCTCAATGGAAACTGATATTTCGTCATTGCTACTAATTTCAGTTTCATCCTCTGTATTCGCAAAGGATTCCAACATCTCGTAGTTGTTTAGATCGGGAGTTTTATCAACCTTCCACTCAGTTCCGTTATCATCAACGTGAGTTTTAGTTTTATTGGATTCAAGGTTTTTAAATAAATGGCTATGGTTTGCTGCAAATACAGTAATTCCGCCACAAGCTGCAATTACTGCTGCAAGTATTACTGCACTCATCATAGGCTTACGTCTCTTCTTAATTGGCAGAGTGCCTTTTTCTTCTCTAAAACGTTTCATAATATTATTTACCTCCTGATTGCTTATCATTTCTGCTTTTGGCAGTTCACTCGCATCATTATTCAGCAGTTGGTATAATTTTTCATTCATAGTTGTTTCTCCTATTTGAAATAACCCGGATTATGCTTTATAATCTTTTGTTTTCCTCTGGAAATACGCTTGTACAAGAAATTTTGAGATTTTCCAAGCTGCATAGCAACATCGTCAATACTCTCGCCATTCCAAAAAATCTTTACAAAAATCATTCTGTCTTCCTCTTTAAGACATGATATAAGCTCTGCAAAAAATTCATCGAATGATTCATTCCCTGTAAAAACAGACTCATCTGATATAGGTAATACATCAATATCTACCATCGGTTCAATCCTTTTTATTATTCTTAATCGATCGAGAGCAGCATATTTCGCAATTGCTGTAATCCAATTCTCGAATTTATTTTGTTTATTATAAGAATTTATATGTTTCCATATTTTTAGAACTGAATCATATAAGCATTCCTCGGCATCTTCCGGATAATCATATAAAATGCGATGAATTACTGCCTTTAATAATCCACCATAATTCTTAACAACGAATTCCAGAGCGTCCTCATTCTTTCGCTGTAACTCTTTTAAGAAATTTTCTTCTGTGATCTTCAATTTGGTACCTCCTTTTGTGATCTCGTTTGACCTCCTTCACTTACTAATACGAAATTGAAACAGACTTTCTGACACTTTGAGAAAAAAATTTTTTATTTTTCTCATCTTACACCACGCAAATCAATTTTCATAACTTGACAGGATTATGAAGAATAAAATGATGGATTTATATGACAGGTTAATGCTTCGTAAGTGGACTGTCATTGAATCTGTCAATGATTTTTTGAAAAACATCTGCAATATAGAACACTCCAGAGGGAATCTTCTTTTTGCTCTTGCAGCTTATTCCTTTTTGCCTAAAAAGCCTTCTATTTGCTTTGCTTCCGATATGCCAAAGACCATTTTATTCCTTATTGACTGATTTTTTTCTGTCGAACTCACGTTTCTTATGTTCATAATTTGGAAACAATTATTTTTTCAGCTTTCAATTTCAGACTTTGTAAGATGTTTGATTTTTTCAATCTAAAAAATTAGATTTTGAGAGATTTCAAACAAAACAGGTACTGTTTACCCAATACCTGTTTTGCACGCCCCTATAAGGTTGTGCAAAACAGAGCATTCAGCTGCGCTGAAATTATTGGGCAAAGTCTGCAACCTTGACGGCATGCTGTTCACAATTTAGAAATAGTTATTTTGAAAAAATTTTTGTTGGCTCTGCCAATTGGGAAATGCCCGAACCCTTTTATATGATACTAAAAAAGAAAAAAATTTTGCTTTACTGAAAAGAAATTACTTATGCCGAAGCTGTCATATTAATCCCCCAAGTTAACCATAAGTACTAATAAAGTAAAATTAGCAAAAAAAGAATCTAATTTTGACATCATTACACAAGAGAAGTTTACAAATCAAAGAAAAGGTACTTGAAAATTTTGTAAAAAATACAAAAAACAAAATATATTAAGTAGTTTATTTGTATAATCATACAAAATAGAAAAATGTGTGTTAGAAAATGCTTAATTTTAGACGGTATATATATGAGACGGAAAATTTTATGAGTTATTAATGGGATAATTTTCTTAATATAGATTTGAAATAATAGTTCGTTCAGGAAATAAACAGAATATCAAAGAAAGAACTAAAAAAGAAATTATGTTAACATTACCTGTTTTGTCATAAAAATTCATTTTTCCAATTCCTTGACTGAAAAAATTTTTTTCGTGCAAATAGGTCAAGAATGATTAATTCTTTTAAGAGGTGATAAATATTAAACTTTTTAAGAAAATGCGTACATTATACAAAAAAAGCATCGCATTTGTAACATCTATTATTGCGGTTTTCTCGTTGTATACAGCATCAATTCATGCGGCGGCAGTTTCGTCTGATCCGTTAGATAACATGTTAATGGTTACATTTACTACAGATAAGCAGGCGTATTTGAAAAACGAGAAAGTTGAAATGACGATTGACATTTCCAATCCACATGTGTATGCTGTCGAAAATTTGGAGGTAAATATAAAACTTCCTTCTAATTTTACGATAGAATCATCTGACATGCCAGAGGAGCTTCCTAGATTGAGTGCAGGGGAAACGGTTATCTATCATGCCACAGCCAAGTGTAATGCTGACACGAGCCTTTATGAACTTAGCACCGTTGAACAAAAGTACAATCCTATTGTAGAAAATCAAAACACCAGCACTATTGAGAAAAGGACTAGTTCTATTGATGGAAGTCCTGTAACGGGTGACAATGATGTGATAGTGATAGCTTGCATTCTAGGGCTTTCATTGTTGTTAGCAGTGAAAAGTGGTAGATTCAATAAAAAAACCATGTGCGTGGTGTTGTGTCTATTGCTATCATCAAATATGCTGCCTATTTGTACTAATGCCATGGATATCACACTGGAAACTCTTGAGACACAGATCAGTCAAGACACGATCACGCTCACGACTTCCATCAAATTTGGAAAAAATAACTGCAGTATTAATGCGGATGTTCGTTTCTCCTATCAGATTCAAGATGCCATCAATGAATTTGAGATTGATACCGATGAAGACGGTATTCCGGATATTTTTGAAAAGCAAATGGGATTTGATCCAAATAGCAAAGATACTGATGGTGATGGTTTGCTAGATCTCTTTGAATACTCAAGTGGTATTTTGAGTGTAACCTTGACTGATACTGATGGAAATGGTATCAATGATTTTGATGAAGATTCTGATTTCGATGGTCTCACAAACGGTAAAGAACAGGAATTGGGCACAAATCCATGTAGCTCGGATTCTGATGGTGATACTTTGACGGATAGTGAAGAAATATCTGGACAGAACATTTATATCACAAATCCAATGAAGATAGATACTGATGATGATGGTTTGACAGATGATGTAGAGTTACTTTTTGGCACAGACCCCACAAATCCCAGAACAGATGGGCAGACTTTGGATTCCGAAAGGCGTTTCTGGCAGTCTACTAGTAAAAACTCCATGGATGAGGGGCTATTAGAGAGCAAAAACTGGCTTTTACCCTCCGTTTCAGGAGAAGTTACTGGGTTATTAGACAATCAGATAAGTCTGAAAAAAGATGAAACTCTTTCGTTTGCAGAGAATCGTTCTGTAGTTAGTGATGTAGTTGAAATTAATACCACTTGTACAGAGCCATTGCGTGTTTCTTTCCAATATGATGATGACTATGCAGATAATCTTCAGGGACTAACAGTTGTCTGTTATCAAGATGAAAATCTAGTGCCTATTGATGTCAAAGTTGACACTACATATAGGACAATTTCAGGTGATTATATTGGTGATGGCTACTATTTTGTGATGAATGTGGAGGGATTTCTGAAAAGTATCGGCATTGATACAATGGAGAGTATATCATATCCCGAATTATCTGAAAAGATTATCAAGAAACCAGATGAAGAAGCAACAGAGACATCTGAAGATATTATAGAAGAGTCTGCTGAAGAAGCGACAGAAACATCTGAAGATATTATAAAGGAGTCT
>CAMWJT010000015.1 GCA_947174625.1 uncultured Ruminococcus sp. | reverse complement strand
AGATAGAATTGAGTATGAAGTGGAACAAATATACAAAGTAGATTACAAGCGTTGTTGTTGAAAAAAGATGAGTTTAATTCTGAGATCATCAAAATAGAGGAAATACATGAGGGAAGGGAAATAACTCTGATTGCGGACTGGGAGTTTGCACGGACAAAATCAGCGAATGAAGCTGTCCTTCAACACTCAATGGGTACTCTCTTATAAAAAATCATTCGAACATTTCGGTATAGCAGAAGCATTCCAAAAAATTTATGAATAACATCAAACATCAAAAAAGACCGATAAACAGATATGCCCGAATTTCCAAATATTAAAAGTACGCAGATTCAAAGAGTCATGTATCACAATATTCTACAGAATGAAACAGACTTCCTGATTCTGCATGGTATAGGCGATATCGGAAAATCAGAACTGGCAAAGCATTACGCACTATCCTATGCAAAAGATTATGATGCGGCAGTATTTGTTCGATTTCAGGGGAATATGATCGATACAGTCACTAACGATATTGCTGTTCCTGTAGTCAACTGTCAGCGTGGAGAAGATGAATTCACATCGGGTTATTACAGCCGAAAGCTACAGATTCACAGATCATCTGTACATCCCGACATCTCATTATTCTGGATAATTTTGATACTAAGGAGTGCGATCGTCTGGATGATCTGACTGGTCTGCCCTGTAAGATTCTTGTCACATCCCATATTGATTATTTTGATATATTTGTACAACATGAGTTCGATGAAAAAAGAATAGAAAAAACCGCCCGAATCTGTTATAATGAGAATAACCACAAACTCAGAAAACAGAAAGGCGTTTTTTTCAATAGAAGAACAAGTAGCAATCTTTTGTGATGTAGATGATTTTTATAGGGATTATGAGGAATACTGTACACATTCGCTGTTGATGAATAAGCATGAAATAGTGTTCAAAACCAGAATGGCACTGAGTGAGATCATGACCATATTGATTATGTACCATTTATCAGGATACAGAACATTTAAATGGTATTATGTTCATTATATGAAGAAATACCTGAAGCAGGATTCTCCGACTCTGGTCAGCTATCACCGATTTGTAGAGATCATGAGATTTGCACTTGTTCTATTACTATGATACACCATCCGTGCCCGGTTTGGCAAGTGTTCCGGCATATCTTTTGTAGATTCTACTCCGATCAGAGTATGTGACAATCATCGTATCTGCACACATCATCTGTTCAGTGAATATACAAAAAGAGGCAAAAGTTCTATGGGTTGATTCTACGGTTTCAAGCTGCATCTCATCATCAATGATCAAGGGGAGATCCTTTCTTTCTGTCTGACTTCTGGAAACGTTGATGACAGAAATGAAGCAGTCATGGATGTTCTGACAAAACAAATATTTGGTAAATTATTTGCTAACAGAGGCTATGTTTCGGCAAAATTGTTTGAAAAACTTCTGGAGAGGGACATTATACTTGTAACCAGAGCAAAGAAAAATAGGAAGAATAAACTGATGGATTTGCAGGATCGGTTCATGCTACGCAAGCGTGCTGTGATTGAATCCGTTAATGATTTCCTCAAGAATATCTATGACATAGAACACTCCCGACACCGCAGCATACCTAATTTTTTAGTAAATCTGGTTTCTGCACTGGCGGCTTACTCTTTCCCGCCTAAAAAAACCTCTACCTGTTCTGCTTCCGATATGCCTGAGGGCATTTTATTCTTACTTGACTAACTTTTTCCGTCGAACTCACGTTGTACAATGCAGTATCAATATTCTCAATGATTTTGAGAATATCCGCAGTATCTTTACACATTACTGGCATGGTACACCAGATGAATATATGGATAATATTATTTATGCTCTGAAAGGGCATACAATGGGTATGGAGCTTGTCTTCCGTCAAATGCAGGCTTCTGGAATATCGTCTGAGGAAATGTATAACCGTCTGTCAGATCAGGGTGTATCTGCTACTGAGGAGAATGTGCGTAACTTCAAGGATGGTTCTATCAGAAATAAATCTGCAAAGAAATATCTGGAAATTCTCTTTACAGTATTCGGGCTGGCTGATGAATTGATACAGATATTGAATCACCTTGCCATGCTCGGAACAACGATAATCCCAATAGAAGATTTCTTTATGCTCTGTGATTTCGCTGAAGAAGAAAAGAGTGATTTTCAGGGAGTTGTTCAACGAGGTTGGGTACAGATTGAGGATGATTATCTGCATTTACATCCTCTAATCTGTGAAGTCCTGCTTAGTCAGTTGAAGACGGATATTGAAGCAGTATGGCGATTGATCAAATCCCTGGAAGAAAGTGCAGAAATGCTTGATCAGCTCCCGGCTGCAAGAAGAAAATATTGATGCAGAGTCTCCTCTTATTGCAGAATACGGAAAACAGGAGCTGCATTATGTAGTGAAATGTATAGAGCAGAATACAGATAATGATACAGATTCTTTGATAAGTCTGTGGTCGTCTGCCGGTGAAGCTTATATGCATGTTGAGGATTATGAGAAAGCTATTTCCTGTTATCTGGAAGCACTGAAATACGAGGAACAGAAAATTCCTGCCAATACAGTATCACGGTTAATACATTCAGCAAATCTCGGAATTGCTTACGCCTGTATACAAAACAAAGCAATGGCGACACAGACGTTGGAGAACTACCTTACGCTTGTTCAGGAACACTACTTGCTGGAGCATCCGAAATATGAAGAAATAACTGAACTGTTTGCCAACAAATATATCATATGCTATAAGAAAACTGATGATAAAGAGTATCTGAACAGGAGTTTCAGAATATTCGATCTTCTGTTGCAGACGGTAGAGAATACTGAAAAACTGGGTTTTCTGGAAATTGAATTGACCCCAAAAAGTTAGACAAAGTTTTGAAAAGAAATTTATGCAAAGCGACTAAGAGAGATCTTGGTCGCTTTTTATGCAGCATTGAGCCTAAATTCAACAGGAGATAAGCTGTCAAGTTTAAGCTTGATGCGCTTGTTGTTGTACCAATCAATATAAGCGTGCAGTTCAGCAATGAAATGCGCAATAGAATTGGAGCGTGTTCACATAACTATTTACAAGAAGAGAAAAATAGAGTAAATAAAGATATGAAACTAACTAAAAAACAATTTGCAAAAATAGAGCATCAGATGCCTGTTGCAAGAAAGAAACCAGTCGTATCAAACTATCAGTTCATGTGTGCACTGCTGTACATCATAGAGAATGGCTGCAAATGGAGGGCGCTGCCGAAAAAGTACGGAAAATGGCACACAATCTATATGAAATTTAGCCGCTGAAGTGAAAACGGTACAATTCAGAGAATATTGGAAGAAATGCAGAATCAGAGCGTTATTGAAACAGAAACAGATGTTTTGTGCCTGGACAGTACCAGTATCAAAGTGCACCCGGATGCAGCAGGCGCAAGGAAATCCAATGGAAAACAAAGTATTGGACACTCAAAAGGGGGCTGACAACGAAAATCCATCTTGTCTGCACTTCTGCCAGATACGCTTTCGTCTTTTCTCTTTCTGCCGGAAACCATCATGATGCGCCGCAGGGAAGAAAACTGCTGGATACTATCTGTTCTGAAAATGAGCAGTATTTACTGATGGACAGAGCATACGAAGATGACAAAACCCGTTCTCTCGCTGTGAAAAATGGATTGATTCCTGTTGTTCCTCCAAAAAAGAACCGCAAAGAGCCATGGGACTATGATAAAGAACGCTATCAGAGAAGAAACGAAGTGGAGCGATATTTTCTTCGCTTAAAACGGTTCAGGAAAGTATTTACCCGTTATGACAAACTTGACAACATTGATACTTCTGTGATTCAGCTTGCCATGATCTTTGATGCTCTCTTTTAATGTGAACACGCTCTAATATTACAGTTGTAAAAAGTGTGATTTCCAATGACAAACAGAAGCCATCAATTGATGCTTAGATTTCCATTTTATATATTGAATTCGGAAAAGGAAATCAGAAGTTGTTACATATACGAAATCGGCTATAATGCGTCGTATTTCAGCTTTGCTGATAACAGCTCTGATTTTCTCTTTTTTTTAAAATCCTCCATTGTATTTTCATATGTAACTGACATATCAGGAAGATTCTCGAACTGTTCCCTTAACACTGTAAGAAAAGCATGTGCCAGACATGATAATGTAATATGTTTATGCCAGCCATTATAACTTCTTACTTCATACTGGTCAAGCCCCGTTTCACCCTTCATTTCCGCAAAATTCATTTCTATTGTCCATCTGATTCCTGCGATTTTTACAAACTCTTCCATTTTTGTTTCACAGTTTCCATAGGCAATATATCCTCTTATCTGCGAATGATCAGCCAGACTTCTTCTGAATATCAGATATTTTCTGTGATTTTCAATATTGCAGTTTACTTCAGTGTACTGCCATTCAAATACTTTTTCTCCTTTTGTTCCGCTTCCTGTACTTATTCTTACCCATTTTTCTTCATCAAGATTTCCTTTTATTTCTTTTACTGAATATTGTCTGAAACCAATCCATACATATTCCTTTCCTGATACTGCAAACATATATTTTTTGTCTTTTTCTTCAAGATACTTCTGTATTCTGCTGTCTGCCCCGTATACACTGTCTCCTGCCGCCCATTCAAATGGAAGTCTGTTTTCATATGCTCTTTTCATCATTTCAAGTGCCATCTGTGTTTTGGTTCTGAACTGATATTCTTCAGGTATTCCTGCCTTACTGCACCGTTCTTTATCATCAGTCCATTGTTTTGGAATATACAGCTTTCTGTCAATACAGCAGAATTTATCATTTACTGCATCATTCATAAATACACCTATCTGACAGTTTTCTATTCTTCCGGCTGTTCCACTGTACTGTCTCTGTACGCCTGCTGACATCTTTCCCTGTTTCAGAAATCCCGTTTCGTCTACTACAAGCACTGCTGACTCGTCCTGAAATTTTTCTTTTACATACTTTTGCAAAACATCTCTTAATTCATCCGCACTCCATCTTCCACGACCGATAAACTGCTGTATTTTATATGGTGTACTTTCTCCCAGGACTTCTGCCATCTGCCATCCATTTTTTCTTTCTGCTCTGCTCATTAGTCCTTTTATATATTTTTCTGCTTCATTCAAACCTGATTTGCTGTAATAACATTTCTGCATTCTGCTTTTTAATTCCTGCATTTCTTTTTCTACTTTTTCCTGTATTACTTTTTCCATTTCCATCACCATTTTTTATTATAACATACTTTTGGATTTTTTACAACTGTAATACTAAAACAATAGCTGAAATTGCATAGCAAGGAATTTATCTTCCTTGATGATACAATTTCAGCTTTCTTTTCCTCTTTTTAAGTAGAATCACTATACTATAAAGATGGAATGACACGCAGAAATCGATTAGCTGTGCATTCTGCACAAAATTTATATTTTCTGTTTGTTTTAAATGTTAGAATTTATGCAGAATCACTACTATTTTTGTTAAAATCCTATTGACAATTCGTTCCGGATGTGGTATAATAATGATATAAATGTATCGCTCCAGATTTTTATAATTTTGTGGCAAGGAGGAAGTTACTGTGAAAAACTTACAGAATGTGGTTGAACATTATGAATCAAACCGTAAGAAGCGCAGACGGTATATTGCAGCTCTGAGCGCAATGTCTCTCCTGGTTTCTTTTGCTGTGCCATATTCTATGATTAAGCCAGCAAGCAGTATCACAGTGGATGACAGTATGATTGCGACGCAGTTGTCTTTTGCCGGAGACAATATGATAAGCAACATGAATGACGGAAAAGATGGAAACAACGGCAAAAGCCCAGGTCAACTTTCCGAAAAGGCTCTGCTCATCGGTGAGCCTGTTGATGGTGCTGAAGAAACTCGTGATTGGCTGATTCCATTAGGGGATAATCCCGATGCTAGTCAGATTCTTACAGCAGCGCAGAATAAATATTTTCTTGGTATCGCCAGTGACTTTTGCATATTCCTTGAGAATGATTTTAAACCTAATGATTCTGATACTGAAGGTCGTGTAGCTGTTGGTGGAAGTGTTATCATGACAAAAAATGATAACTATCAGATTGGTGCTGGTGATTTTGGAAGTTCAATTCCCTTGAAAGATACGGATAATTATCAGAATATTCAGAATTTTGCACATCTTATTATGGGTAATTCTACAACTCTTAGTCAAATTGTGAGAATTGCCCCTTATGGTACAACAAATGGTGGTGCTGATCTGGACACTGGAGATCCATATAAGCGAATTGTGATTCCTAGTTCACTTGATCTTACTGATTCTGAATTAAACTATCATAGAAATGATATGAGTGAAACGGTAGCATATGTTGATAAAGCTCTTCAATCAAATAATCACAAGCATTATGTCGGAGATGGTATTGAAGAAAAGGCTCAGTTTTATCAGAGTGATTCTTTAATCAATTTCACAGATTATTTTGTATGGCTCAGAAAACAATCTAGTGATCTTGCTGGAATTAGTGGAAATTCACCGCAGTGGCTCGAAGAAAAAAAAGAAATTTCTTTTCATGCAAATGTTAATAATGGTGTTGCCGACTACAGTAATGCTGAAAACCTTAGTGTAGATGTTCTGAAATTTACTGGTCCGGGTAAGGATAGTTCTGAAAAAACAGTTTATTTTACGATTGATGAGTGGTTAGATCCTGGTGATAAGTGTCTGGAGTTTGTAGACATTCCGGAATATATTGATGAAAATGGGAATAAGTGCATTGCCAATATTGTAATAAATGTAAAAGGAAAAGACATTAAAATTATTGATTCTAGCCAATATCATATTACTTTTACATATATCAATGGTGAGCGTATTTCCAATGAGTATACCCGGGATGACTCATACAACAAAAAGACAAACAATAATAAATGGTCTGAAAATATTCTGTATAATTTCTATGAAGCAGAAAAACTTGTCATTGATGGCAACTTCAATGGTACAATTTTAGCACCGAATGCAGATGTAACCTCAGATCCAGAATGCCATGGTCACCTTTCTGGTGCTTTAATTGCAAAATCATTTGAGGGCGGTTTGGAATTCGGCTACAGACCCTACAGAGGTACAAACAAGGACATCCTGGGTTCAGGTGCGGGCTACTCCCTGCCGTTTGAGAAATTTATTGAAAGTGTGGGCGGTGAATATCTCCCAGGCGCAACCTTTACAATTACTGATTCTGACGGAAAGACTGTCGGCAGTTTCACTTCAGAAGCAGACAAGACTTTTGCGGATTTTGAATCCAAAATCAAATTTGATGGTAGTGTCACGTATGATGAAGGCAACAAGAGTGTCAGCACAACTTATACCATCACGGAATCATCTGCGCCGGTGGGCTATATCATGGATGGTGAAAAATACTATACGGTCATGATTGATGAGACTGTGTGCCTTGACTGTAGTGATTGTGACGGTCTGATTTCCGTGAATGATGGTACGATTCCGACGCATGTTCATACACAGATTAAAGTGTTTGATGGTGATGTGGCTGAACCTTTCTATACGATAAGCATTGACCTTGTGGATATTTACTCCTGCGACGCAAATGGTTCTTATGAGCAGGTAAGAAGAAAGCTGACGTATGACAATGGTCAGGTAGTCTGGATGAATATCGAAAATGGTAGGGTAAACAGAGTCGAAGACGGCAGCAATGTTGCGAATCAGGATGCGATCACTGTCTATAAAAAGATCGGGACTAAGGAGGTACCTTATGAGGAGGTAAGCTCTTTTTACCGGAATATGGAAAATGGCGAAGATGAAGATACTGTAAAAGCTAGTGTCAAGACTGAGGCAGAGAATAACGGTGAAACAGTCGTATCTGTTACAGCCGAGGCATTACCTCCTGAGGAATTCAGTGTTACTAAGATGGCCTGGAGTACTCAAAATAGTAATAATGCAAATATCAGAAAAATTTATTTCTATCACAGCGACGGAACGGTTACTTTACAGGAAAATCTTGAATTTAGCGGAACAGATGGCAATTACTGGTATGGTTGTATCAGTTTTGGTATTGAAAAAAATGTTATTGGTGTAAAAATTATTACAGACGATGAAAGCTGGAAAAATTTTGAAAATTTTGTAATCCAGGGTTCAGGTGAAAATGGTAAAGAAAGTAATATTTTTACAAATAATGGTGATGTAATTAAACTGGCAAACGGTGAAACAATTCTTGGTTATGTCCCTGGTTCGAATGATTTCATAGAAGATGAAGAAGATAACGGCGAAGAAAATCCTGAAATCGAGGGCGACGGAGAAGATCCTGAAACCGAGGGCGACGGAGAAGATCCTAAAACTGAGGGCGGTGAAGAAAATTCTGCTTCTGAAACCGAGATCAGCGAAGAATCTAAAACATTCAGCGTTCCCAATACCAGATGGAGCATTACAAAGACAATTGAGAAACTCAGAACTGAGGTCGTGAGAGAACCAGTTCAGTATGATCAGTATGTTGATTTTATCTCCGGTGATTTGAATAATGAACAGCAGATCGACAAAGGCGATTCCAAGTATTATTACAATCCTGATAATATGATGGTGATGCCAGTTCCTGGGTCTTCCATGACTTTCGTCAATGAACGTGGTCTTGTGTTCAGTAAGGTGGATAAAGACGACTCGAATGCACTTCTTTCCGGCGCAACAATTAACCTCTATCCGTGCAATAATAATGGTAAAATAATTGAGGGGAAAGTAATCTCGGTTCTGGATGGCACAGGCGCAGTCAAGACAATTGACCTGAAAGAACTTAGCGGTAGCGACTACTGGTATTTCAAGGAAGAAGATTTCCCTGATGGTTATGAGGAAAAAGAACATCCGATCTATCTGCATAGGAAAGACAATGGTTGGGAAAGTTCCACAGATCTGCAAAACTGGACACAGGTTGACATCACAAAGGATGTCATTCAGATGGAGAATGTCAAAGTCACTGGTGCGGAGATTCAGTTAGAAAAATGGGATCAGAATTTCGATAATCAACTGAAAGGCGCAAAGTTTGAGTTATACCGTGAAAATGGTGAGAATGATATTCTGATTTATCCCACAACTTCTGGTGAGAATGGTGCAAATGATATTGAAATCATAGATGATAATAATCCCTTGAGTCTGTATAAGCTGTTCAAGGCAAATCCGGATTTGTGTGATTCTGATTACATCAAAAACGGCTATTTATCCCCTGGTGTTTACTACCTCACAGAGACAAAATCTGCCGACGGTTATGATCAGTATGAGGGCGACTTTACTTTCAGAATCAATAATGATAACTCTGTTGAGATTGTTCCAAATGGTACACAGGCTTATATTGAGGGTGTAGCTGATGGTGGTAACGGTTCAACTGAAATGTATATTTATGCAAATAAAGATAAAACATCTACATTGCAGGGTGTGACAAAAATCGAAATTTTACTTGATGGTATTGAGTCTGGTGAAATACAGATTTGGGAGTCAAAAGTAAATAATGTGGATAATCCGATTGAGGGTAAAAAATATTCTATTGTAAATGGTGTTGCTACACTTGAAATTGATGGTGGCATGGAATTTGGAAAAGCAAAAGTTGGTTATTATAATAATCAGCCAGGAACGCTTAAAATAAAAGGAGTAAAATTTTATACTGATGGCAGTAGCTCTGATGGTTCATCTTCTGGAGATTCAACGGATACAAACTCATCGTATACTGTTGATTGCTTATACTTTAAAGAAGCATGGGGAACAAATGTTATTGAAGAGATGACTGTTTATTATGCTAATGGTGATACTTCAACTTTAAATCAGAGAGTTCCTCTTAATAACGATACCGCAAACTTTGTACGAATTACGTCTGGTGATGGAATATCATTAAATCACCCTTCCAGAGATAATATTGTTGGCATGGAAATAAAAATGAGCTCTACCAATGGATTTAAGCTTGCTATTGAAAATGGTGATTGGTCAAGTACACTTTGGGGCTATAATGGCGAAGAGTGGATGTCAGGGAATAGAACATTAAAAATTGGTCAAGTACCATCAGGCGACATTTCTACTGTATCATTATCAGAAACAGAAGAAATAGTAACCAAAAGTTTAAACTTTAGTCCTGTTGTTGCTGTGATGGCTTATGATAGCAATACTGATCCGCTTGTGGTTACCAGTGGTTTTAATAACCTGAGTTCCATATTGAATGGCAGAGCTGTAAGCAAAATTGAAATACAGTTTAACAGTATTTCTGATAACGATAGTAAGTTAGAAATGAATAATATACAGGTGGCTGTGTTCAATGCAGGTTGGATAACAAATAAATTGGATCAGTGGAACTGGTCAGACAATATGTTGCTGAACGGTAATACTATGACTTGGGATTCTAAAAATGGTACGTTTGTTACCCCTACGGGTTTTGCTGATATAAGCAATACTGAGATTAGCTCAATAACTTGTAGTAGTTCAACTATAAATAAAATAACATTCTACTTTGACGAGAGTGGTGGAACTACTACAGATCCTGATCCCACGCCGGATCCCGATCCGAAGCCAGATCCTCAACCCACGGGCGATGTTCTCAATGCAGAAATGGGTGAAAACAACACAATCAAGATTCCGAACAAAGCCGCAGGCGAGAAGATTAAGGTCAGCGTAGAAAAAGAATGGAAAAACGACAAAAACTTTACTGACCTTAGAAACAGAGAAATTGAAGTAACGCTGAAACGCAAAAATTCTGCGGGGGAAGAAGATACTACTTTTACGGCAGACCCTGCAACACGAACACTCAATGAAAATAATAAATGGAAGGCTAGCTGGACTGATCTTGACAAAACCGATGCAAACCAAAATCCTTGGACTTACTTTGTAGAAGAAAATATAAATCCTGGTTCTGCTTACAAGGCATCTTATAATGGTAATGAGGTAAGCAATGGTAATGGGTCAATCAAAATTATCAATACGCTGAAAACAATTAAAATTGATGTTGAAAAGAACTGGGTAAATACTGTCAGTGCAACAGACCTCCCGGATTCCATTGCTGTGAATCTGCTGTATTCCAAAGATGAAGGCAAAACCTGGGAAACCCTCGACACACTGACTCTCACCGCTAGTGATGATTGGAAAGGCAAGTTTGAAAACCTCTATGAGGATTATCAATACAAAATCGAAGAAGTAGAAATTAGCGGCTGGACTGCAAGCTATAGTCCTGCAAATCAAACTATCAATAAAGATTCCACAAATAAGACAGTCGAGATCACGAACACTCGTGAAACCGGTGATCTCGGCATTGAAAAAATCTGGGATGATGACAACAGCACAAACAAGCGTCCTGAAAAAATCATGATTGATATTTACAGATCGATAACTGCACCTGAAACAAATCCTGTATCTGCCAGACTGCGTGAGGCAGCTGTAAGCACATCACAGTATGAAGATTACGCAAGACTTCTGCAATACTCTCTCTACTTCTATGATGCGAACATGTGCGGTGACCAGGTAACTGAAAAGAGTGCAGTTGACTGGAGAAATGACTGTCATGTTTATGATGATTCAACTGTAACAGGCGGTTTCCATGATGCCGGAGATCACACCATGTTCGGACTTCCGCAGGGATTCACAGCATCTTCCCTGGGTTGGAGTTACTATGAATTCAAAGAAGATTATGACAAACTTGGTCAAACAGATCATTATCAGACAATCATGAAGCATTTCTGTGATTTCTTTGTTGCATCTACTAAGTTAAACAGTAATGGTGAAGTTGAATCATTCCTTTATCAGAGAGGAAATCCGAGTACAGATCAGAAAGTTTGGAATAAACCAGAAGGAGAGACCAAAGAAAATTTTGGCGAAGAACTCTGGATATCAAACGGCGCAAGCAATATTGCTGCTGAATATGCCGCAGCTTTGGCGCAGTATGCAATCAATTTCCCGGATGATACAACACATGATTATTTAGCAGTTGCAAAATCTCTTTATAAATTCTCGAAAGAGCATGCTGGAGAGATATATAGTTGTAGTCAATATCAGGATTCGGAGAGTAAAAGTGATTTGGCATGGGCAGCTGCATGGCTCTATCTGGCAACTAAAGAAAACACTTATAAGAGTGATTGCTCTGAAAGACTTTCGGGTGCATCCATTACAGATGACAGAGGTTATTTCTACGCAGATGTGACACCCGCTGTAATGTGTTTGTATAAATCCCATATTGACACAAATTATGACTGGAGTGCCCTGAAAAATTATCTTGACACATGGAGTGCAAAGGCAGATTATGTGGCATTGAATGGTTGGGGCAGTGCAAGACATAATGCATTATTCCAGCAGGTTGCACTTTCTGCAACAAAGAATATCGCTGATGCAGACTATAAAGAATGGTGTAAGAAGCAGATGGGCTATATGCTCGGAAATAACGATGGCAATGTATGTCTTGTAACTGGCTTTGCAGAAAATTCTGTAAAATATCCACATCACAGAGCTGCATCTGGAATTACTGGATATCCGCTGTCCAATTCAGATTATACACATACGCTTGTAGGTGCGCTTGCAGGTGGACCTGCTGGCACAAGTTTTGCTAATTTCCCGGATGATGTGAAAAATTACACGGAAAATGAAGTTGCTATTGATTATAACTCTGGTTTAGTTGGTGCTGCGGCAGGTCTCTATCACTTCTATGAAACCGGCAACGTAACGGATGGCTCAGAACTGGAAGCCTATGGAATTACGCCTTATAGTTCTAAACCGCTCCCCAAGACACCTAAGTACAACAATGTGATTGATGTCAGCAAGGACGAAAATCAGATGATTGAAATGGGCATTAAAGATAAGGCAACACTGGTTGTTAAAGATACAGAGGGCAATTATTACGAAGATGTAGAATGGACTCTTACAGAGGGCAAGGGTTCAGATGGTAAAGCTAAGAATATAGCAGAAATTATAACACTGGATCGTGACGGAACTAGCAGTTATCTCAACGGCAACATCATTGCAGAATCAGAAGGAATTGTGACAGGAAAAGCAATCCTTCCGGGCAATGCAAGGAGCAATGATGCACGAGAAATCGAGTTTACAATCAAAGTGAATCTTTCTGCAGCAGATCCGGAAATTCCAGGTGAATCACCCGAAATATCAGGTACTTCTACTAAAGTTACAACGTTGACGCTCCAAGCAGATGAAAAAGATTCAAGTAAAAACTGGAAGGTGACACTTACCGACCTGCCACTCTGTGATGCAAACGGAAACAGGTATTACTATTATGCTGTTGAAAAAATGACGGGTAGCGGAAATTCCGTAACCGGCAATGGCGGTGCAGTATACTATCCGATTTCCTACAATGGCAACGGCTTGCCACTGGCAACCGGCAAAATTAGCACAATTAAAGTGACAAACAAGACGGAAAACAAGTATGAAGGCGTCACAATGCCAAGCGCAGGTGGTACGGGAACAGAACCATATGAAATCGCTGGTATGCTGTTGACAGGTGGTGCTTTGACGTATCTGATGACCAGGAAGAGAAAAAAAGAAGAACTATAAGAATATGAAAACAACAGTTCTCCCCTTCGCCAGAAGGGGAGAATTTTTTCAGACTTATTCCGGATATAGCTGCCAATATTATTTATACAGAAAAACAATATGCTTCTTGCATTGCCAGAAAAAAATATTTGAATGCTTACTGGATCATAATTTGATTTCTGTGTATTTCATAAAAGATCTATTGACATTGCAT
>CAMWJT010000014.1 GCA_947174625.1 uncultured Ruminococcus sp. | reverse complement strand
CCATAGACCCCCAGAAACGGGATTTTTGTTTCCCGGACGGCAAAGCTCGATCCGGTACATTGATTAATCAGATCCCCGGCAACCATGCAATCAATATCGAACGGCTTCAATCTGGCTTTTTGTAATGCGAGCTGAAACGTATCAGACTGGAGACGACTTTCCGCTTTTTCCCAGTTTTCTTCACCAAAAGAGGGATCGGGTTCAATCCGGTCAAAGTAATTCTTCATAGGACCTTCGCCCTCTTTTTTTCCGGCAATGCTTGCGAAACTGTAAATTTTCGGATGATTTTCAAAATTGAGACTGGAATAGATTCTTTTCGGCATGTAATTTCTCCTTGCATATTTTTTTAGTATTATAACCGGATCTGCAAAAAAAATTCAGATGCTTGACATCTTCAATATTCCATGCTATAATTTATTATAATTATAAATTATCAATTAAAAATCAAAGCAAGGAGCGTGTAATACTATGCTTTTCAGTGAAGATGCCGTACGCAGTGCTATCAAAAATAAAGAACTTCAGGCATTTTATCAACCGCAGTATGATGCCGTTACGGCAAAGATCAAAAGTGCGGAAGCCCTGGTGCGTTGGATTCAGAAAGACGGCACGGTCATTCCGCCGTCTGCATTTATTCCACAGGCAGAAGAAACGGATTTCATCCGGGAAATTGACTGGTACATTGCAGAAGAAGTCTGTCAGATGCTCCGGAAACAGAAAGCTGACAAACAAATTCCGGTCTCTGTCAATTTTTCCAGACGGCACATCAATGAAATCCGTTTTGCAGAAAAATTATCAGAACTCGTGGACAGTTACGATCTGCCCCATTCTCTCATTGAAGTGGAAATCACAGAATCCGCAATGGTCAACGAACCTGAAAAAATTCTGGATTGGATCAACACTGTCCGGGATGCAGGTTTCAGCGTTGCTATTGATGACTTCGGAAGCGGTCTGTCGTCTCTGCAATTTGTCAAGGACATGCCGGCGGATGTGCT
Organism: uncultured Ruminococcus sp.; assembly: GCA_947174625.1. Lineage (GTDB taxonomy): Bacteria > Bacillota > Clostridia > Oscillospirales > Ruminococcaceae > UBA3855. The sequence goes on along the minus strand of CAMWJT010000014.1, from coordinate 12,694 downwards.
GAAAATTGACAAATCCCTGTTAAGTCATAACTGTGAGAACGAGAAAGAACGGGTTGTCCTGGAAAGTATTTTCTACTTCGCACACCGTCTGCATATGACAACAATTGCAGAGGGTGTGGAAACCAAAGAACAACTGGCTTTTCTCCGGACATGCGACTGCGGAAAAATCCAGGGATATATCTTTGCAAGACCCATGCCGGAAGCGGATTATCTGAGACTTTGCAGACATCACATGCGGGCGGATGAACCGGCGGACATTCTGGAAATCCAGACCCCGGCAAGTGCCTCTGCGCTGCTGATGCGTGTGGTTTTCAAACGGTATCCGCTTGTGATTTTTTCCAATCTGAACCGGAACAGCTTCTATATGATGGCATATCAGGACTTTTCTGCAACAGGTTGTCCGTCTACGGGAGTATTTGATGAATTGATCACACATGGTGCATCTTCCATGCACCCCGAAGACCAGGAAATTTTTGCAGCCACGTTTGACCGGCACAATCTGTTAAAGGCATATGCTGACGGAAAGAGCGAAGTCCGGCTTGTCACAAGACAGCTTGGTGATGACGGTTGTTATCGCCGTGTCGAAACGACGGATTACTTTGTGAAAAGCGCATCTTCAGAAGATATCCTTGTCATTACGCTGTGTGAAAATTTACCGGAAGAATAAAAGTCAGAAAATCATGTATCCAGATGCCGCAGCCGGACATCTGGCAGTACTGTGTTAGTTACAGCACTCAAAATATTGTCAATATAATGCGCAATAAAGCGTGCTTTGAAATTCCTCGCATTACAGATAGAACACGTCGAACAGGATTCGTTTCAATATCAGGTGCTGCCATCAAGGACAGTTTCACTTGAAAAGAATCCTTACAGTGAATGCGCATTGTGCTGAGTTCTTTATCAGAACTCGTAATGCCCATTTCATCAAATCCTTTCTGAGCCGTATTTTACAGGCTCAATGTATCATATGCAGAGCAGGATCTGCGTGACACAAGAATTAAAAAATTTAAAATAAAAATTTTTAAAAACTGTACGTTTGCGTACAGTTTTTTGCTTTTTTTGCCTATGAGTGAAAGGGGGCTGTGATCTGCTATGCAGAATCTGAAAAATCCCAGAAAAAATAAAAAAAAGTCAGATAAAGATCTTGTCATTGATGGTCTAAAAAAATTAGCATCCGGCAAAATCAATGATGCTGTCTCTCTGGTCTTTGCGGAAGACATCCCACCGCCCGAACAACTTGCCAGACTCCAGTTATTTAATATTTCTTCTGTCAAACGTGTCAAGGGCGGCGGTGTGGAAGTGCAGTTCTTTGACAGACAGAAAGCATTGGAAAAACTCTATGAATATGCGCTCCAGGATGAAAATCTTTCTGACAATCTGCTCCGGGCGCTCACAGATCCGGAACAGATCCCGGATGATTCCGGAAATTTTAAAAAATCTGAAATGCCGGATCTGATGGCATGAAATTTCAGAAATTTTCTCCCAAACAAAAACTTGCGCTTCGATGGTGGGCGCTCCCTGCATATGCGCAGTATGACGCATTGATCTGTGATGGCGCTGTCCGGAGTGGCAAGACGCTGTCCATGTCCCTGGGATTCGTGTGCTGGGCAATGGTTACCTGGAATCACGCATCACTTGCCCTGTGCGGTAAAACAATCACTTCCGTAGAAAGAAACCTGGTCAGACCGCTTGTTCCGGTTCTGGAATCCGCCGGCTTTACCATCAGTCAGTCTCTCAGTAAGCATTATATTGACGTGACAGCGTATCATCACACCAATCGCTTTTATCTGTTCGGCGGTAAGGATGAAAGTTCTGCTTCTATGATCCAGGGCATGACGCTTTCTGGTGTCCTCCTGGATGAAGTCGCTCTCATGCCAAGATCTTTTGTAGAACAGGCGCTTGCAAGATGTTCCATAGAACATGCAAAACTTTGGTTCAATTGCAATCCGGAACATCCTTATCACTGGTTTTATCTGGAATGGATTAAAAAAGCGGAACAGAAACATGCACTGTATCTGCATTTTACCATGCAGGACAATCCGTCTTTGTCAGAATCCGTCCGGGAACGCTATGCCAGAACTTACGGCGGTGTGTTCTATGACAGATTTATTCTCGGAAAGTGGACTGTCTCAGAAGGCATTGTCTATCCGATGTTTAACAAAGCCATTCATGTTGTGGACAAAATCCCCGAATGTCAGCGTTATTTCATCTCGTGTGACTATGGGACAGTCAACCCGACTTCTATGGGACTCTGGGGAGAATCTGACGGAATCTGGTACAGAATCCGGGAATATTATTTTGATTCCCGTCGGGAAGGCATCCAGAGAACCGACGAAGAACATTATACGGCATTGGAATTACTTGCCGGTTCTCTGAAAATTGATGCTGTGATTGTTGATCCGTCAGCCGCAAGTTTTATCGCATGTATTCATGCACATCAGAAATTCAGAGTTATCAAAGCCAGAAATGATGTCCTGTCCGGAATCCGGTTTGTGAGCAATGCGCTCCGGCTGAATCAAATTAAATTCCACAGTTCCTGTGCGGATACACTCCGGGAATTCACACAATACTGCTGGAATACGGACAGCATCGGCGATGCGCCACGGAAAGAATTCGATCATGCTATGGACGATATGCGTTATTTTGTCAGCACGGTTTTATACAAGACACAGGATTCTTTTGTCGCTTTGAGCGTAAAGCGCTAGCATTGAAAAATTTAAAAATAATATATCGAGGTGAAGTAAACTCTTGCAATCAGAAAATTTAAAAAAATTAAATCCGAAATCCGATCAGCGCTCTGTCCCTGCTGTCCAGACTGTCGGCATCCACAAGCCCGAAGATTTCCCCGTTCAGCTCTATGCGTATGATCTGTTTGACAAAATCCGCAGAACTGTCCCGATTATTGATGCCGCCATTGCAAAATTAATCCGTCTGACTGGCTCTTTTCAAGTGGTGTGCAGTGATCCCAGTCAACAAAAAAATCTGGATCGCTTTCTCAGAGATGTCCCCGTTGGGTTCACGGGACAATCCATCTATAATTTTTTAGATTGTTATCTGGATAGCCTGCTTGTCTATGGCAATGCTGCCGGAGAAATCGTCATGGATCGGCAACATTCCTGTATTGTCGGTCTCTGGAATGCCTGTGCGCCGGATCTGATCATTCGTCCCGGAAATGCACCGTTTGAAAAAAAATTCTTCGTCCGGAATGCAAACGGCGAAATGCTTCTCAGACACCCGGAACGGATTCTGTTCTCTGCACTCAAACCCCCTCCCGGTGGTATCTACGGTGTTTCTCTGCTCCATGGTCTTCCGGCATTCTCTGAAATTCTCCTGAGAATTTATGAGTGCATCGGTCAGAATTTCGACCGTGCCGGCAATGTCCGTTACGCTGTCACTTACAAGCCGTCATCCGATCCCGGAGACATGGCTTATGCCAGGGAACGTGCTGAGGCAATCGCTTCGGAATGGTCTGCCGGGATGCAGGCGGCAAGATATGGCGAAGTCCGGGATTTCGTTTCTGTTGGTGATATTGATATTCGTGTGATCGGCGCTGAAAGCGAAATGCCGTCAACAGAAATCCCCGTCCGGCAACTCCTGGAACAGATTATTTCTAAATTATCCATTCCGCCGTTTCTGTTAGGTCTCAACTGGTCATCCACAGAACGCATGTCCGCACAACAGGCAGATATTTTGACATCTGAACTGGAATATTACCGCAGATTGTTAGACCCTGTGATTTTGAAAATTGTCAGGATGTATCTGCAATTAACTGGAACATGCTGTGAAGTCCGGGTCGTCTGGGATCATATCAGTCTCCAGGATGAAGTACAGCTTGCACAGGCGAGACTCTGGAACGCACAGGCAGACGTTCTGGAAAAAGAAAATCATCTGCCGATTTCGGAAAATTAAAATAATTTTAAATGCAAAATTATTTTTAATTGCTATTTTAATTCTTATGGAGGTCTTTCTATGTATCAGGAATATCAGGAAAATTTCAATCATGTCAAGCTCGAAAAGGGCATGTATCATCTGGCAAACAAGAGCTTTTTGCAGGCTCTGGAAGAAGCAGATGCTTCTTCTGCGTATGAAAACACGCCCCTTGCCGGACTGGATGCTTATGAACGTCAGCTCAAGCGCTTTGATATTCGTGTCAGCGGTGTCAACTGCGACAAAGTGGAGAAATTCTTCACGACAACGGAAAGCGCTGTTCTCTTTCCGGAATTCATCCGCCGTGCCGTGATGCAGGGCATGGAAGAATCTGTACTTCCAGAGATCACGGCTGCTGTTACCTGGAGTGAATCCAATCGTTACCAGGGTTGTGTGCTGTCAGATACCACTGCATACAGCGTAACGACTTCCGCAACGGCGATGCCTGTTTCCAGTATCCTGGAAAGCACAACGATTTCCAGTATCGACAAATATGGCAGAACTGTCCAGGCTTCTTACGAGGCAGTCCGTCAGCAGAGATTGGATATTTTTGCACTGATGCTGCGCCGGATCGGCAAACAGCTTGCAGACAGTATTATTGCCAAAGCAATTTTGGTTATGAAAAATGGTGCAAATGCAACCAAGACAACGATCGCAGCAAAAGATTTTGCGTATTCCGATCTGGCGAGTCTGTACGGCAAATTCAAGAGTTTCCACATGAAGGCTCTGTTAGCTTCTCCGGGTATGATGGCAAAAATTCTGGTCATGGATGAGATGCTGGAGGCTTCTTCCAAAGATGTGACAGAAATCTGTCTGCCGTTCGGTACAAAATTAATCAACTGCTCCCCAATGGATGATAATCTGTTGATCGGCATGGACACAGATTTTGCACTGGAACAGATTCAGAGCAGTGAAGTGATCCTGGAAACAGACAAATTAATTGACAGACAGCTTGACTGCATTGGCATTTCTGTCAACGTCGGATTCCGGGTGCTGATGACGGATGCTTTGCGGACGATTGAATTGACAACAAGTACAACCTGATTTTTCAGGATCGTTTAAAATCCGGATAAGATAAATAAAACCGGCAGGAGAAAAATTCTCCTGCCGATCCGGAATTATAATAATTATAATTATAATTTATAATAAAAGGAGTTGTCTATTTATGACCAGTCTCGAAAAAATTAACCAGTTCACAAGACGGGAATTGCAGGAAGAGGAAGTCTATCAGTTTGACGTAATTCTCTGCAATAATGAGATTGACAGAGATCTGGAATGCTTTTCCGACCAGGCACTGCAACAGATGCAGAAATTATTTATCGGCAAAACCGGGATTTTTGATCATAATCCCAGATCCAATAATCAGACTGCCAGAATTTTTGATACGGAACTTGTCAGATCTCCAGATCAGAAAACCAGAGACGGCAGACAATTAATTTCTCTGAAAGCCAATGCCTATATGATCCGGACGGATTCTAATTCTGATTTTATCCGGGAAATTGATGCCGGAATCAAAAAAGAAGTCAGCGTTTCATGCAGTGCCAGAAAACAGATCTGTTCTATCTGTGGGACTGACCGGCGGGAAAGTGTCTGCAATCACATTCCGGGCAATTATTACGGCGAAAAATATTGCTGTGTGATTCTGGATGAGATTCAGGATGCTTATGAATGGAGTTTTGTCGCCGTTCCGGCGCAGGTCGGCGCAGGTGTGACAAAATATTTCCGTTCTCATGAAAATCCTGATTCAGATCAGAATTTAAATTCTAATCAGGAATTAAAAAATCAGAATTCTCCGGAATGCTCTCCGGAATTCTCGCAGTTATTATCTGATATTGAAACGCAGATGCGTACGGAAGTCATGCAACTTTGTGGCAGACAGGGCGCTGTCTCCAAAGCACTCCAGATCGCAACCGAAAGAATGGATCTGAAAGAACTTTTGCAATTTAAAAAATCCCTGCTGGAAGAACAGAAACCGGATCTTGCCGGCGCTGAAATTCAACTTGCCGGTTTCCGTCAGCGGTCTTAAAATAAATGAAATTAAAATAATTTGAAAGGAGAAAAATCAGCATGGAAATGCAGCATAATTTGCATATTATTACGTCGCTCTTTTCATTTTTTACTGGGGAAGACGATCCCGATCCGTTTCTTCCGCTCCTGACGGCATCCGTCCAGGAAGTCCGTTCGGTTCTTCTCAAAAATGCGGATGAATCAGATGTCCGGCTCTGCTATCTCGTCGCCGCAGTTGCTAATCTGCGTTACACCGAAATTCACGGCACAAGAGAAAACTGCCTTGCCACTTATGCCGGGACAATCTCCAGTGACTCTGACTATACAAAGCGAATCCAGTTCGCAAAGCAACTTGTCAGATCTTATCAAGGACTTTGCCGGGATCTGATCCAGGAAGCGAACGGATTCTTGATTTCTGCAAGGGGGTAAATTTAAAATTATGGAAAATCTGATCCAGGAATTAATCACAATCCTGAAAGCCGATGATAGCAATTTTCAGGTCTATCCGTCCTTTGATGCCGTCCCCGTCCGGGAAAAATCCCGGCAATTGTTCGTCGTACTTGCACCGGAAACCGTCAAGTTAAACTGCTGTGCCAGTGAAGTGACCCGGACAATTTCCAGTTTTACAGCAGATTTCAGGATCTCTGTGCTTGTGCCTATGACAACACCAAGTGAACATGTTCTGGAATTCTTCTATAGCAAAATCGTCCCCCGGATGCACCGTGTCGGCTGTCATCTGGAATCTATGCAGACGGACAATCCCAAAGCTGACACCCGACTGCAAAAACTGGTTTATAGTGGATTATTCCGCCTGCGTGGATTGTATCTGCCGGAAACACCGGAAATCCCGGAGGTGATCTTGTGAGTTTCCAACTCTGTGATCCGGTCTTTTTTCCGGTACAAATCGGCGATTTTATCATGTATCTGTCAGAATACCAGATCACACAAAGCAGTTCTCTGAAAGAAGCTGGTTCTACAGACGGCAATGTTGTCCTGACTTCCTGCGTGAGCCTGGGAAGCCGTCTCAAATTAAAAGGAAAACTTGCACCGTCGCTCTCTCCGGATCAGGTAATCACAGCATTATCTGATAAAATGCTCTGTCCGAAAAATTTGCAGATCCGGAATCTGACGTTTCCCGGTGCGATGCTTTGCAGTTTCACAGTCGGGGAGAATTCTGAATTACCCGATATTTCGCTTGTTTTCTACTGCAATCAAAAACCAGTTCTGACGGAGGAATCTGAACCATGATGAATCATTCTGTCAAAATCCGGTTATATATTGCAAATTCTGAGAATTCTGAAAATAATTACCAGGAATTCCAGGATTGTATTGCCTTTACGTTAGAACGGGAGATCTATACACCGTTTGATACCGTCACGGCAACGTTCCCGGCAGAAGAAATTTCACATCAGAAAATCAGCCGTATTTCTGTATGGCTCGACGAAACAGAAATTTTTCTCGGTCTGGTGGATTCTATCCGATTCAGTTTCCGGAATCAAAGACGATTTCTCAAGATTCGCTCCAAGAGTTTTACTTCAGATCTCACCCAGAATGAACTGCCTTCTGGTCGGCACAACAATCTGACCATTCATGATCTGATGGAAAATTTTTACAGCTTTCCAAGAATCACTTATGACGATCTGCCCGAATCCGGTTATATTTTTGTTAAATCCGGCAATACCATGTGGGACGGTGTTGTCAATTTCGGCTATAAGCTCACGGGACATTATCCGTATGTCACCGGGAATCATGTGCATTTGCTTAGACCGTCCGTAAATCCGGAGAACAATCCTGTGATAGAATTTTCTCCGGGAGAAGTTCTCGAATACGGCACTTTGCAGGACTATTCCCGGATGATCAGTCAGTATCACATGTCGGATATGCTCAACAATACACCGGACGCATTTATAAAAGATAATCCCCTGGCGACCGGATTGGAGATCGTCCGGAACAAGCACATTGATTTTGATGATTCCTTCCGTCATGCGCCGGAACTGGCACTGACTTATCGAAATGCGTATTCTAACCGGGGATGTCGGGCAGATTATCTGCTCTACAATGGCTTTCAGAATTGGCAATTAGGTGATCTGATCCGGTTCGGCGATAGCATCCCGGCGCAGACCCTCTGCAAAGTCCGTGCTGTGTACAGTCCGCAGGGATTCCGGACGGAGCTGACCTGCTACCAGGATGGATTTTATAATAAATCATAAATTTAAAATTCCTGTTCCGGAACAGTTTTGATAAATATACCCCCTGTATGCGCATACAGGGGGATTCTTTTAATTTTGCAGCCGTGGGTCATTGGCAATATCTTCCATCTGAGCAAGCCACATTTCCATATCTACAATGCAATATGTTCCCGGTTCATCCGTCTCAGCATAGACGATATGCTTTTCTAAGTCATGTTTTGTTTCGATTGGGAGAGACATATTACCGTCCTCAAAGAAGTGGAAAACATTCAGACGTTTCAGATCTTGTAACTCCGGTTCGTCCGGATAGCGGTTGAGCGTGTTGTCCCAGTATTCTTCTGCAATTTCAAACATAATCTTGATTCTGGTAATGCCTTCTTCATCTCTGGAGGTGATCTCCGGAATCATGCCCAGAATTGATTCATTCTGCATCACATTAGAATAACCGCTTTCACTTACATATAGTGTTGATACTGCCATAGCCGTGCCTTCTACTTCGATTGACATCTGATAGGGACTATCTGTCTTGTTGATGGAGTTAAATATAGCATCATCCGCAGTATAGGTCATTGTCACTGTATATTCTGCGTCCGGTGTTCCGTGCGTGACAGGATTCAGAGGGTCAAGTGCTACTTTGATTTCTACGCCGTCCGGAAGTCCATCCCCATCCGTATCAGGTTCGCGCGGGTCGGTCTTATAGGTATATACTTCCTCATAGTCCGTCAGTCCGTCATCATCGCTGTCTTCTCTGTATGAATTTGTACCTGCTGCAATTTCCTCTGCATTGGTCAGTCCGTCCCCATCTGCATCCGCATCACTGTCCGGAACGCCCTTTGTGACAGAATCATAGACCGTTGGATCTGTTCCGCAAAGAAATACTTCTTCATAATCTGTCAGACCATCTCCGTCCATATCCGGATTGTCAATCGCTGTTTCGTACATGATCTCCAGCATATCATTCAGCCCGTCACCGTCTGTATCCGGAAGTGAAATATAATATTGTCCCTCTTCGTCCTTCTGGACAATCATGGTAAAAGATTCTTTGTAGGTATCATCCGGCTGCTCCTGTATGATCTTGAAATAACGGATTTCAAAATTATCTGTGATTTCATAATCATATGTTCCATCTTCAAACTGCAATACTGCAATAGTCTCAAAATCAACATTATCCTCAGAGCTTTGCAGTTCCATTTCTCCTTCAAGGACATACTCCGTTGCCCACATAAAAGTAATTGTGTTTTCGTAGACATCTGCATATGCCAGAATATATTCTGATTGAATTTCTGTTTCTTTCTCTGTATCGGACGTGTCGGGTTCGGCAGACTTTTCTTGTGTTTCTTCTGTTGTTTCCAGTGTTTCCAGTTCTGTTTCGATAACAGACAGCTCCTCTATTTCTGTTGCCGGTTCCTCTTTGACAGAGCCACAGGCTGTGAGCGTCAGCAGGAATGCTGTCACTGCAATTAAACTTTTTTTCATGATAAATTTTATAAATTGCCCTCCACCACAATAATAGATGTGTGTTTTAATGCTTTTTTTAACCATGCGAGAAAATCCGTCAAGAATATTTTTGTTTCATCATCAACATGCGGCAAATCTCGCTCTATTTCCTCTATTATCCTGCACCAGTCGTTTTTTCCGATCCAATTATCAAAACATACATCAAAAGCCAGTTCTAATGTTCCGTCAAACGCATCTTTAATAGGATATATTTTTTTGAAGTAACCAAGCAAAAGTTCCCAATCTTGTTGATAGATTGTTAGAGGCGAAGTGTAACAATGCCATTCTTCCGGCATGGGATTCCAATCAGGCGCATCAGAAATTCTAAGGGGATTAAAATCCAGACAGATCTTTTCGCCTTTTGGTGAATGCAATCTTAATTCCACATATTCTTGCTTTTCGTAATCATTTAGATCCAGCCATACCATAATGTTGCGATTACCCTCCTTAGTTTTCATGATTTTCAGAATTTTCAGGCAAATTCAGATCTTCCAGGATTTTTTGATACTGCCGGTCTTCTTCTTTCAGTTCAGATGCTTCCAGCGCTTCGTGTTCCTCTGGTGTCATCTGATTTTTTCTGATTAATTTCACTAAAATTATAATCACTAAAATTAATACAGCAATCCCGGCAATCACCAGAATCACAGAGAGAATATTAATATTAGTATGTTTTTTGAATCCTGCAATCTTCACCGGGAGCGCTACACCGTTTTCATCCGTTTCTTCGCCGTCTGTATACCCAAATGCGTAATCGCCGATTGTCCGGCAATTCCTCGGGATCGTGATTTCTTTCAGCGCATCACACGCATAGAATACATAATCCCCCACACCACGAAGCGATTCCGGGAGCGTCACGCTTGTCAGTGAACTGCAATCCGCAAACGCATTTTCATAGAGAATTTCCAATCCCTCCGGGAGTGTGACTTCTTTTAGTGCCGTGCAGTATTCAAACGCTCCTGCGCCGATGTATTTCAGACTTGCCGGGAATGTGACTGTTTCCAGATTCGGCGCTGAAAAAAATGCTGCATCATAGATTGTTACAATGCCGTCTGGGATCGTGAATGCTGTATCCGGTTTGCCGCATGGATACGCATAGAGTGTTTCCATGTTGTCTTTATAAAGCACACCATCCTGCACGATGTAAGTCGGATTTCCGGCTTCTACGGAATATTCTGCAAGATTCACACAGCCCAGGAATGCAAGTGTTCCAAGATTTTCCAGATGTGCCGGGACGGTAAATTCCTGGATGTTCACACAGCCGTAATATGCCGCTGAACCGAGTCCCGTCAGCGTGGACGGCAATTCCGCATTGCTCACGGCATAGCAGAACGCAAACGCATAATCTCCGATTGTTTCCAGACCATCCGGGAGCTGTCCGTAATCAAATAAATTACAGCTATAAAATGCCGAAGCACCGATATTTTTCAGATTCTCCGGAAATGTGACGGATTGCAGACCAATGCAGTTATAGAATAATCCTTCTGAAATATCCGTGATATTCGCCGGGAGTTTCACTTCTGTCAGACTGGGACAATTGGCAAATGCGTAACGGTCAATCCGTTCTACGCTGTCAGAAATCTCAATCGCTTTCAGGGATGTACAGTTCTGGAATGCAGATTCTCCGATTGCCCGGACATAACGTCCCATCTGGACATACTCCAGATTCTTGCAGTCATAGAATGCACCGTCCGCAATTTCCAGGATTTTCCGTCCGTTGGTTTCGTCCGGCAGATTCACCGCAAGCGTTCCCGTATCACAAGAATAGAGCATCACACCGCCATCGATATACGCATATGTAAAAATTCCCTCGGTATAAGTCTCCAGTTCTTCCCCGGTTTCTTCTGCATATGCCGGGACTGTGAAACTCAGACAATTCAGAAGCATGCACAGGACTGTCATCCAGAAAAATAATTTATTTTTTAATTTTAAATTTAATTTCTTCATGTATTATTCTTCCTGCCTTTCAGGATTTTCAGGATTGCAAAACTCAGAATCAGGATAATCACCAGAATTACAATAATCAAAATCAGATATACTTGATCATAATTCCGGATCAGTTCAAATGCAATGTGATTGGTCGCCGCATATTTCCAGGCGGCAGAATCCGGATAGACATAGAGTGTGATATTTTCCTGGAGCGTGTAATCGTCAGAAGTCTCGTCATAGAGATACCCCATACATTTGGTATTCACTGTTGTGAGACTTTTCGGGATTGCCAAGGCTCTCAGAGCTGTACAGTGACAGAATGCGTATTCCCCCATTTTCTGCAATCCCTCCGGCAGATTGATTTTTTGCAGGGACACGCAGGAATAAAAACATTTGTCGCCGATTGCCAGTAATCCGGACGACAAATTCACCGTTTCCAGTTCCGCACAACAGCCGAATACTGCGCCGGGGAGTTCCGTAATGCCTTCCGGGATTGTGATTTCTTTCAGAGCAACGCAGTAATAGAATGCGTCCTCGCCGATTGTCCGGACTTGTTTTAAATCAATGGATTGCAGATTGACAGAGCCGACAAATGCCCAGTCTGCAATGGTCTGACAACTATCCAGGACAGCATAATGCTGTTCCGGTTTGGATTCCGGATATTTCAGGAGTGTTCCGCCGGCTTTGTCATACAGTACACCGTCCGGCGACTGATAAGACGGATTTGTGGGATCAACTTCAAATTTTGTCAATCTCTCTGTTGTATCAAAGACATACTCACCGATTGCAGTCACGCTTGCCGGGATTGCGATTTCTGTGAGGGACGAACAGCCAAAGAACGCATAATCCCCCAATTTTGTGACAGTATCCGGGATAATGACTTCTGTCATGGCATCGCACTGCGCAAAGCAATTCTCAGCGAGTGCCGTCACGGGATGACCGTCGATCTCCGCCGGGATTTCTGCATAGATAATATCCGGATTCTGGCAGATAATTTCAACTGTCTGGTCTGATCTGACCTGATAGGCAAAATCTCCGGAATTTTCCGCATGAACCGGATTTCCCGGGAACGCTGCGCACAACGGAATGCACAGAATCCCGGCAAGGACGACACCGGATAATTTTTCAAAAAATTTCAAAAATACACC
>CAMWJT010000013.1 GCA_947174625.1 uncultured Ruminococcus sp. | reverse complement strand
ATTATAACATTTTTTCACAGGCAAGTCAAGTGTAATCTGCATTCCTGCAATTCTTCTTATTTTGCCATAAAATCTAATAAAATAAAAATCAAAAAATCACAAGGAGTATACACTATGAAAAAAAAATTCTGCATCTACAGCATTCTTTGTCTGCTGCTGACTTTGATGCCCATTATCCCTGCTATGCTGTTCTCTACGGAAATTTCTGTACCAGAGAATCCCGGAATTTCTGAAAATATCGAAAATACAGAAAATACAATATCTTCCCAGATATTAGAAACTTCTGAAAATTCTTCTGCCCTCTCCGGACAGGTCTATCATGTATTAGATATTACAACCAATGAAATTCTGGAAGTCCCTGTACGGGAATACCTCATCGGCGCTGTGGGAGCAGAAATGCCGGCATCTTTTGAACCGGAAGCCCTCAAGGCACAGGCAGTTGCTGCACATACTTACGCAGAACGGCAGGTATTACTTGCTGCAAGCCGCTCCGATCTGCAAGGTGCTGACTTCTCCAATGATCCGGAGCAGTATCAGGCATTTCATACACAACAGCAGCTTCAGAAACTCTACGGCGACAACTTCAAGCTCTATTATCAGAAAATCTCCGATGCTGTGGATGCCGTCCTTCCGGAAATTCTCTGCTATGAGGATGAACCCATCATTGCGGCTTTTCATGCCATCTCTACCGGAAAAACGGAATCCGCTCAGAACGTCTGGGGCAGTGCAATTACTTATCTGCAATCCGTTGACAGCAGTTCGGATTGCAATGCCCCCAGTTATGAACAGGACTGCTCCTATTCTGCTGAACAGATTCAGGAAATGCTTTCTGCTGCGCATTCCGGACTGCTCCTCGGAACGGACACGGCAAATTGGTTCGGTGAACCGGTCTGCTCGGATGCCGGGACAATTTTGCAGATTCCTGTTGGTACAAGCATTTTTACCGGACAAGAACTCCGTTCTGTTCTGAGACTTCGTTCTGCCTGTTTTACGATCCATTATGATAAAAAATCAAAAACATTCACGTTCCGCACAAAAGGTTACGGACACAGCGTCGGCATGAGCCAGTACGGTGCAAATGCTATGGCACTGCAAGGCTCAGACTATCGGGAAATTCTGGCGCATTACTATCCGGACACGATTCTGAAAACAATCTGACGATTTCAACTGCCGGATGATATTCTTATCATAGCAAAATGTCTGTTCAAAAATGCAATAACTAAAAAAATAAATGCCCTGCAAAGCATCAGGGCATTACAATTGGAATGTTCCACGTGGAACATCCGAATCCAAACAGCTTCATCTTTTATAAACGGCTTCTTATTTTTGAAAATCTATTTGTACTAATCTTTTTCCATTGGGCAGTAAATGTTCAAAAGTCTTAATTGCATGATAACCAATCTTAAGCATTGACTTCTCCAATTTATGTTGTTCCATTTGGTGATGTATGGATTCCAATCCGTCAAATACGTGTAAATAAGGCGAATTTGATACCCAGTTATCTTCCATGTTGATTTGAATGATACATGAAACATATTTTGGAGCGATGCGCTGAACTGCTTTCTGAAAACATTCATAACCAATATATTCAATCAACAGATTTGCAACAATCATATCTGCATTTGGTAATTTATCCGTTTCGTTTATTAGATTAACACACAGACATTCTAAAATGTCTTTTAAATCTGGGTATCTGCGAATCACTTCTTTTAAATATGTGGCATTCACATCTATACCATATACTTTTTTAAATTTATCCTTTGAAATATGCTCGAGACCATTGCCGCCGGCAATACCAAGTATTATGACACTTGAAACAGGATAAGTGCTGAATTGAATTTTCATCATTTCATTCATAGCTTGCAACTGCATAACAGAATCAAGTTTCATATGATTTTCATAATCAATTAAGGAAATTTCTTCCCATGGGTTTTTCATAAGATTACCCCTCACTATTGATATCCTTTTTTGGAAATTTTTAACTGTTCAATCTATTACCACTGCACTGCCTGTCCGCAGAATTTGCTTCGTTCCGTCTGCAAGTTCTATAATCAGCCCCGCATCTTCCGTGAAGCCAATTGCTGTTCCCTCTGTTCCGTCATCCGTCCGGACTCTGTGTCCCAATGTACAGGAATTCTTGGTATAAATATCCAGATAACTGTGCGATGAAATTCCATCCAGCAAAATTTCTAATTGCTTCAGAATTGCTGTCAGCAAATCATATTTGTGAATCCGTTTTCCGGTTTCTGTTTCCAGATCCGTGATAATCGACTGCAATTCTTCCGGACAATCCGGATCATGATGCAGATTAATCCCGATCCCGATCACTAAATAATCCATGCTGAGCAGTTCCGCATTGAAACTGCCTTCTGAAAGAATACCACAGATTTTTTTCTGATTCAAAAATAAATCATTCACCCATTTAATCTGCGTTGTAATGCCGAATTGTTCCAATGCAAGAAAAACTGCCGCCGCCGTACAGGCGGTTACACTCATCATGTCCGAAACAGGAAGCGGCAATTTCTCAATGATACTAAAATATAAATTTCCTGCCGGGGAATAAAAACTTTTTCCCGTTCTGCCCCTGCCGGCTGTCTGTTGATCCGCAATGACGACTGTCCCGGACGGCGCATTCCGTGTGGCAAGTGTCTTTGCAAAACGATTGGTAGAATCCAATTCTTTGAAATAATGAAACTGCCAGTCTGTACGACAATCCTGTACTGCCTGTTTCAAATAGGATTCACAGAACAAATCCGGATGAGAGACAAGCTTATAACCCCTGTTCGGAGCGGATTCGATTTCACATCCTTCGGCACGGAAATGTTCAATCACTTTCCAGACAGCTGTACGGCTGACCTGATGGTCGGCAGCAAGTTCAGCACCAGAAATATAATTTTCTGCATGTAACAATGCAGAAAAAACAGATTCCCTGAGATTCATAAAAATTCACCCTTTATTGTTAAAATTTTAAAACCCATGCACACAAAACATCCTCCAGCATAGAATACAAAAGTAACTTCTGGAGGTGACATGGACGATGTTTCAAGCGTGTCTGCTTGCATTGGCGGTCTGTATGGATACATTCTGGGGAGCAGTCAGCTGTAGTATGAATGGCATCACGATTCCGAAACGCTGTGCATTGCTGATCAGCGCCGTCGGAACGGTTTTTCTGAGCATTTCCCTGTTCTGTGCACAGCTCCTGCATGGAATTTTCCCGGAATCTGTGTTCCGGTATGCCGGATTTGCCATTCTGTTCTTACTGGGAAGTATGCAACTGATGAAAAAAATCCTGACAGTGCTGTTCCAGAAGCACAGACCGCACTGGAACTGGAAAGCACTGGGACTTGTGATTGATATTTGTTTTGATGAAACGCTGGCGGATGCAGATGGTTCTAAAACAATCAGCATGAAAGAAGCCGCCGCCTATGCGACGGCTCTCTCTATAGATTCCCTGGCAAGCGGTCTGGGTGCAGGAATTACAGCGTCCCGGATTCCAATCTGTCTGGGACTGAGCTTTGTATTTGGATTTGTCCTGACAGTCTTGGGCTGTCGTGTTGGTACATCCTGCCGGAAACAGATCAACTTGTCATGGCTAGGCGGTGTGATGCTGTTAATTTTGGCATTTTGCAGATTATAATAAATCGTATTTTATAGTATCATGTTCCACGTGGAACATCAGACATTCTAAAATATTCTAAAATATTTTAGAATTGAAAGCCGCCTGTCAGCAACAGTAGCCCCAGTAACAGAGAACAGATCACGGCATTGAAACAATATTTTGAAAAATAATGCTGTTTCATCTTAAAATAAATCCCCATCACTAGCCCGATCATGGGAAATTGCAAGCTCACCATTGCACAGATCGTTTCCCTGGAAATACACCCCAAAAAAGCAGGAGAAAATTTGCAGCAAATTATCCAAAGATCAAATAATAACAGAATCATCCGGATGACTGGCAGGAAAAATCCTGCCACTGTCAGAATCAGCATTACCATACAGTAAACCATATCTGTTTTATTGCCTGTTTTGTGAATACTGCATTTTTTCTGAATGATCCGGGAAATCTGATCGAGTTCTTCCGCTGTGTAGAATGCTTTCTGTTCCTGATAGATCTGTTCCAATTCCAGGACAGAATATGTCTCCAGGTTCTGCAAATCCATGATTATGCAACAGGAATGACTTCCATGCCACCCATGTACGGACGCAGTGCCTCCGGAATCCGGATGCTGCCATCTTCATTCAGATTATTTTCCAGGAATGCGATTAACATTCTCGGCGGTGCAACAACGGTATTATTCAGTGTATGCGGAAAATATTTTGTGCCATCTTCTTTTTTTACACGAATGTCCAGACGTCTTGCCTGTGCATCCCCCAAATTGGAACAGCTCCCGACTTCAAAATATTTCTTCTGCCGTGGTGACCATGCTTCTACATCCAAGCTCTTGACTTTCAGATCCGCCAAATCACCGGAACAGCATTCAAGTGTCCGCACCGGGATGTCCAGTGTCCGGAAGAAATCCACGGAATTTTTCCAGAGCACATCAAACCACTGCATACTTTCTTCCGGCTTGCAGACCACAATCATTTCTTGCTTTTCAAATTGATGGATTCTGTAAATGCCACGTTCTTCCATACCATGTGCGCCAACTTCTTTTCTGAAACAAGGAGAATAACTTGTCAGCGTGTGCGGCAGTTCTTCTTCGGGGATAATTGTATCAATAAATTTACCGATCATAGAATGTTCACTTGTACCGATCAGATATAAATCCTCACCCTCAATCTTATACATCATGTTTTCCATTTCATCAAAACTCATCACACCTGTGACAACCTGACTCCGGATCATGAACGGCGGTATGTAATAGGTAAATCCTCTGTCAATCATGAAATCTCTTGCGTAAGACAAAATAGCAGAATGCAGTCTTGCCACATTGCCGCAGAGATAATAAAATCCTTTTCCGGAAGTTTCTCTTGCAGAAGCAAAATCAACACCCTTCAATTTTTCCATAATGTCCGCATGGTAAGGCACTTCAAAATCCGGTACAAAGGGTTCACCGAAACGCTCTATTTCGACATTTTCAGAATCATTTCTGCCAATCGGCACAGATTCATCAATGATATTCGGAATCACAAGCAGAATTTTCCGGATTTCCTCTGGTATTTCCTTTTCACGCTTTTTCAGTGCTTCTAATTTCGCATTAATTACTGCAACTTCTGCTTGGAGTGCTTCTGCACCCTCTTTGTCGCCTTTTGCCTTCAGACCGCCGATCTGTTTGCTTTTGGCTTTTTTTTCTGCCCGGAGCTGGTCACCCTGAAGCTGTGCATTACGAGCTTCTTTATCCAATGCAATCAGTTCATCTACTAAAGGCAGTTTTTCATACTGAAATTTCTTTCTGATATTTTCCTTGACAAGTTCGGGATTTGCCCGTAAAAATTTCATATCTAACATAATTTTCTTTCCTTTCTGATAAAAATAATATTTTGCATGTTCCATGTGGAACATTTTTAATCCGGAAATAACATGTACAGCAGGGATTTCAGATCTTCTTCATTATAGAACGGAAATACCAGACTGCCGCCGGTGGACTTTCCGGCATGGACTTTCACAATCCTGCCGAGTTTCTCACGCAAAGACATTTCCAGTTCGCCATAATAGGAGAGCGGCAGATCTGCAACAGATTGTGCCATCACTTCCCTTGTTTCCTCTGCTTCATTTGCAAGCTGTTCCAAACGACGGACAGTGTACTCTCCTTTTGCACATTTCTCCGCAAGATCACACATGCGTTTTTCATCCGGAAACCGGAGCAGTACTTTTGCATGTCCCCGTGAAATTTCCTGATTCATAATCATGTCCTGAATGCTCTGCGGCAGACGCAGCAAACGAAGAATATTTGTAATGGTACTTCTGGAACAGCCCACCGCTTTGGCAATTTCTTCCTGCGACATGTGAAATTCTTCCTGCAATCTCTGGAATGCCAGCGCCTCCTCAATCGGATTGAGATCTTCACGCTGTAAATTTTCAATCAATGCAATCTGTGCTGTTTCCAGTTCCGTCAGTTCCCGGATGACAACCGGCACTTCTTCCAGTCCCGCCATCCTTGCAGCACGCCATCTGCGTTCTCCTGCTACGATCTGATAGCCACCGCCTGGGAGTGGTCTGACAAGAATGGGCTGAAGGATACCATGCACCCGGATGGAATCAGCCAGCTCCGTAATAGCAGTACTGTCAAAATATTTTCTCGGCTGCCTGCGATCCGGCTCAATTTCGGAAATCCGTAAAGTACGTTTCGTAGGTACTTTTGCAGAATTATCCTCAAACAAAGAACCCAGTCCGCCGCCGAGACCTCCTCTTGCCATAGAATCACCCTTTCTGAAATTATTTTCATGATATAGTATTCTGTAATTTTATTTTGCAAGATTCATTCGCAGTTTTGTCAGATTACTGAGCGGTTCGCCCAGAAATTCTTTTCCGAAAATCTCATAAGCCAAAGCGCCTTTAGAGTGTTTGTCATAATAGAAAATTGGTTTGCCGTAACTGGGTGCTTCTGATAACCGGACATTCCGGGGGATTTTAGTCTGATAAACCTGCCCTGGGAAATAACGCTCCACTTCTTCGACAACCTGCCGGGAAAGATTCAGCCGGTTGTCATACATCGTGAAGAGAATGCCGCCGATTTTCAGTTTGGGATTATAATTTGCCTGGACAAGATCTTTAGTATTGACAAGCTGTGTCAGACCCTCCAGCGCATAATATTCGGCAAGCATGGGGATCAGCAATTCATGTGCTGCCGTCATAGCATTGATTGTCAGCTGCCCAAGTGCCGGCGGACAGTCAATCAAAATATAATCATACTCCTTCCGGACGGTCAGCAACTGCATTTTCAGACGATTAAAACGTTGTTCCATGTGGACAAGTTCCGTTTCGACCCCTGCAAGATCCGCATCCGCTGGAACAAGGGAAATATTTTCAAATTCCGTTGTCAGAACCGCATCTTTCACGGAGGCTTTTCCGGTCAGGACTTCATAAGCAGAACAGGTGAGATCTTTTTTGCGGATTCCGAAACCAGTTGTCGCATTTCCCTGCGCATCCAGATCAAAACAGAGAATTTTTTTTCCTCTTGTGCCGAGATAGGCGGCGAGATTCACAGTCGTCGTGGATTTTCCAACACCGCCTTTCTGATTGACAACGGCAATAATCTGATTCATTTGTCATCAAACTCCTTTCTTTTTTCAGACTTCCTATTTATTATACCATGTCTGCCGGGATTTGTAAAGAATTTTCCCAAATTTTTTTCAATATTTCCAAGAATTCTACTGAGAGATGTTCCACGTGGAACAATTCTTGAACATTCTGAACATAAAAACGCAAAATTAAAAATTATTCTGGAGCGGAATCCGAATCCGGTATTCAATAAATTCCTCATCCTGTGTCTTTTGTGCATCTGCTGGAATTCCTGCCGCCTGCATGGTTTCAATTGCTTTCTGGATTGTATTTGTAAACAACCGGACATCCCGGAACAAGACACATCGTTTCCGGAAGTTCTCTTGTTCCCGGACTCTTCCGAGCTGTTCTTCAATCAGACGTTCTGTTTTCTCAACATTCAAGCCAAGTTTCGTAATTTTTTCCAGGATTTTCATGCGTTCTTCCGGACTGGCAATTTTCAGCAGTGCCCTTGCATGACGTTCTGTCAACTGATTCTTCAAGATATACTGCTTTTCTGGATCGGTCAGTCTAAGCAGTCTGAGCTTATTCGCAACGGTACTCTGTGCCCTTCCAAGCTGAATGGCGGCATCTTCCTGCGTCATTCCGTAATAAGTAATCAATTGTTCCAATGCGGCAGCTTCTTCAAAATAATTCAGATCCTGCCGCTGAATATTTTCCACCAGGGCAAGAATGGCAGAATTCCGGTCATTGATTTCCCGGATCAAACAGGGAACGCAACGCAGACCGGCAAGCCTGGCAGCACGCAAACGGCGTTCCCCGGCGATCAATTCATAGAGACAACCGCACTGCCGGACGGTCAGCGGCTGTAAAATTCCGTTCTGCCGGATGCTCTCTGACAGGGAGCGCAGTTCTTCCGGCTGAAACAGCATGCGTGGCTGATGCGGATTAGGACGGATGTCCTCAATACGTAAGTAAAGAATTTTCTGTTCTTCCATAGGAAGCATTGTTTCCTGCCTGAAATTTTCCTCAGGATTCTCTTTCAGATTTTCTTTTAAAATTTCTTTTGTGGGTGCAAACATTCCGGACATATGATGTTCTCCTTTCTGGTGTTCAGCTTTCTGATACTATTTCATAATAGTTTCTGAACATTCTCTCATCTTCATCATAACAGATTCTGGAAATCATTGCAATCATAAAAATCCGTTATTTCCGATGAAAATAACGGATTTCCGGACAGATAAGCTGTTTCTTATCCTGCTTTCTGCTGAATTTGTGCAAATTTGCAGGAGAATTCTGTCGGACAGGGCGATATTTTTCTGATCAGAAATATGAAAAAATCTGAGAATTCGGATATTCCACGTGGAACATCAGAATTCTCAGAGTGATTTTTATTTGATCTGTGCAAATTTGCGTGGAAATTTTTCAGGGCAGGACGATACTTTTCTGAGTTCTTACATCGCCGCCGGTAATTTCCCACTAAGCAAATGGATTGCCAACAATCCGGATCTTTTACAAATTCTACATAAAATTTCAATTTTATAAATGTTCCACGTGGAACATCAGAATTCTCAGAGTAATCTTTGCTTGATCTATGCAAATTTGCGTGGAAATTTTTCAGGGCAGGACGATACTTTTATGATTAAGATACAGAGTTCTTACATCGCCGCTAGTAATTTCCCACTAAGCAAATGGATTGCCAACAATCCAAATTTTTTACAAATTCTACATAGAATTTCAAATTTATAAATGTTCCACGTGGAACATCAGAATTCTCAGAGTGATTTTTATTTGATCTGTGTAAATTTATGTAAAAATTTTTCAGGACAGGACAATACTTTTCTGACAAGATACAAAGTTCTTACATCGCCGCTAGTAAATCCCCACTAAGCAAATGGATTGCCAACAATCCGAATTTTTTACAAATTCTACATAAAATTTCAAATTTATAAATGTTCCACGTGGAACATCAGAATTCTCAGAGTGATTTTTATTTGATCTGTGTAAATTTATGTAAAAATTTTTCAGGACAGGACAATACTTTTCTGACAAGATACAAAGTTCTTACATCGCCGCTAGTAAATCCCCACTAAGCAAATGGATTGCCAACAATCCGAATTTTTTACAAATTCTACATAAAATTTCAATTTTATAAATGTTCCACGTGGAACATTGAAATTCTCAGAGTGATTTTTGTCTGATCTGTGCAAATTTGCGTGGAAATTTTTCAGGGCAGGACGATACTTTTCTGATAAGATACAGATTTCTTGCGTCGCCGCCGGGGAGCTGATAAGAAATCGTATTGACCAGTTCTCCGCCAAGCAGACGGATTGCTTGCAATGCCGGACGGATTTCTTCATGCGATTTCATGGCAAGCCAATAGCCACCTATTCTGACATAAGGGAGCGAAAATTCTGCGAGCACAGGAAGAGCGGCAACCGCCCTGGCAGTCACTACGTCAAAAGATTCCCGATACTCCGGATTTTTCGCAAAGTCCTCTGCACGTCCATGTACTGCCGTATACTGACAATCCAGTTTTTCTTTTAACTGCTCCAGGAATGTAATTCTTTTCCGGAGACTATCCAGGAGTGTGATCTGCAAATCCGGTCGGATCAGGGAAAGCGGCACACCGGGGAAGCCTGCACCACTGCCAATATCGAGAATTTTCGCCGACTGTGAAAAGCAATCCCGTGCCAGTTCATGCAATAAGAGGCTGTCGAGAAAATGCTTTTTTAAAATAGCATCTCCCTTCGTGACAGCGGTCAGATTGACATGCTGATTGTATTCTACTAAGAATTTTGCGTAAGATTCTAATTTCAGGTATGTTCCATGTGGAACATCTATGTTGAATTCCTGAAATAATTCGCTTGCCCGTGCATAATCCGGCAGCAAAGCCATGTCATTCACTCCTAATTTTAAAAATTTAAAATTATTTTCGGGACAGCCAGATCAACAATACAGAAATATCAGACGGCGAAACGCCGGAAATTCTGGATGCCTGTGCAATATTGACAGGCTGATGCCGGTTCAACTTCTCAGCGGCTTCCAGACGAAGCCCCCTGATTGTGGTATAATCCAGATCTGACGGCAATTTTTTCTGTTCCAGATGTCTGGCTTTTTCAATGGATTCATTCTGACGGGAAATATAGCCTTCATATTTGATCTGGATCTCTACTTGTTCCTGGATTTCAGAAGACAGTGCCGGACGTTCCGGATCAAATGCGGCAAGCTCCCGATAATGTAGCTGCGGTCTGCGGAGCAGATCTGCAAGCTTGCATCCTGTCTGCAACGGTGCTGTGCCGGATTCGGCAAGCATCTGATTTAATGCAGGACTTGGCGCAAGATTTGTTTTTTTCACTCGTTTAATTTCCTGTTCCACAAGCTGATATTTTACAAGCATTTTCTGATAGCGTTCTTCTGGAAGCAAGCCTATTGCTCTGCCAATTGGCATTAATCTGAAATCGGCATTATCTTGTCTTAAAATTAATCGATATTCACTTCTGGAAGTCATCATTCTATAAGGGTCGCTACAGCCTTTATATACTAAATCATCTATTAAAGTCCCAATATAAGACCCAGAACGTTCTAAAATTAATTGCGGCTTTCCCATAACAAATAAACTTGCATTAATTCCGGCAACAAGTCCCTGTGCGGCAGCCTCTTCATAACCGGAACTGCCGTTGAATTGTCCTGCACCAAACAGACCAGAAACAGCTTTTGTCTCCAGTGTGGGTTTAAGTGCCGTCGGATCCATGCAATCATACTCAATTGCATAGGCAGGACGGAGAATTTCCACATGGGACAAGCCCTTGATTGTCCGGAGAAATGCCAGCTGAACATCTTCAGGGAGAGAAGAAGACATACCCTGTAAATAATATTCTTCGGTTGTCAGCCCCATAGGTTCAATAAATAATTGATGACGTTCTTTGTCTGCGAACCGGACAATCTTATCTTCAATCGAAGGACAGTACCGGGGACCAATCCCCTCAATTTTCCCGGCATATAATGGCGAGCGATGGAGATTATTCCGGATGACATCATGTGTTTCTAAATTGGTATAACTGATATAGCAATTGACCTGATTCTGAAAATTCTGATTAAAATTTTCAAAAGAAAACGGGGTAATTTCGAGATCGCCGGGTTGTTCTTCCAGTAATTCAAAATCAATGCTTCGTTTGTGAACACGACAAGGTGTCCCGGTTTTGAATCTTCGCAAAGGCAGATAATGTCTGAGACTTTCTGACAGTGCATTTGCCGGGAGTGCGGAATCCGGACCACTCTCGAAAGAGACTTCACCGATATGGATCTTGCCTTTCAGATAAGTCCCGGTGGCAATGACAACAGCCTGTGCATGATAGACAGCGCCTAACTTTGTCACAATGCCGGTAATGCGGGAATTTTCCGGATCGACGAGAATTTCAGCCGCTTCTCCCTGTTTCAGAAACAAATTTTCCTGCTGTTCGCAGACATGTTTCATATAATTATGATATTTTACCCGGTCTGCCTGGACACGGAGACTATGGACAGCAGGACCTTTTCCCCGGTTGAGCATTCTGCTCTGGATGAAACAAGCATCTGCCGCCTTTCCCATTTCGCCGCCGAGTGCATCAATTTCCCGGACGAGATGCCCCTTTGCCGTGCCGCCGATGGATGGATTACAAGGCATATTGGCAACCTGGTCAAGAGAAATTGTCAGGAGCAGTGTCCGGCAGCCGAGTCTGGCAGAAGCAAGACCGGCTTCCACCCCGGCATGCCCAGCACCGACAACAATGACATCATAGCATCCCATTTCATAAGTATTTTTCACGCACATCACTCACTAAACATTAATTATTTGCCGACGCAGAATCTTGCAAAAACCGTGTCAACGACTTTATCCGTGACACGTTCGCCGGTCAGTTGTAGCAAAGCATCGGATGCCGCATCCAGACTGACCGTGACAGCATCGTAAGCCATTCCCATCCGAAGTGCTTCCAGTGCTTCATGAACAGCATCCACAGCAAGCCGGAGGCAATCTCTCTGACGTTCATTGGCAATCATGCCATCTTCTGCCGGGACAGCTTTCCGGGATGCAAATGCTGTTACTGCCTGTTCCAGTTGGGGAAATTGTCCGGATCGTGCAGAAATGCCGACACAAACCGGATTTTCAGAATCCAGAATCTGAGAAAATTCCCAGCAAGATATTTTATCATTTTTATTGCCGATTAGGATTGTTTTTTCCATCGGGAGCTGTTTCAGGATTGTCTGATCTTCCGGAGAAAACGGTGTTGACTGGTCAAACACAGCAAGGATCAAATCTGCCTGTTGGATACTGGCAAGACTTTTTTCCACGCCGATCTGTTCAATCCGGTCAGAAGTCTCATGCACACCGGCAGTATCGGACAAACGGAGTGTCACATCACCGATTCTGACCTGTTCTTCGACGACATCACGGGTTGTTCCTGCAATTTCCGTGACAATACTGCGCTCACAACCGGCAAGCGCATTGAATAATGTAGATTTTCCGGCATTCGGCTTGCCGATAATGACCGTGTGCAGACCCTCCCGGAGAATCCTGCCGTAATCATAGCTTTTTAATAAATGTTCCATGTGGAACATCAGGGATGATAACTCTTGTTCCAGGGTTTCAGCGTTCACTTCCGGAATATCCTCATCTGGATAATCTGCCCAGACGGTAAGAGAGGATAAAATTTCGAGTAATTTCGCAGAAAATTCCGAAATTTTCCGGAATGTCGCACCATCCCGGAGTGTTCGTGCGCATTTTACTGCATTTTCGCCGGATGCCGAAATCAGATCTGCAACAGCTTCCGCCTGTGTTAAAGAAAGTTTGCCATTGAGAAATGCCCGTTTCGTGAATTCTCCTGCCTCTGCCAGACGGACTGTCCTGCACAAAATCATCCGGAGAATTTTTTGTGTCAAGTATCTTCCACCATGACAGGAAATTTCCACAACATCTTCACCGGTATAACTATAAGGCGCACGGAATACAGTCAATACACAATCATCCAAAATTTCACCGTCCTGCCGGATATAGCCGTAACTACAAGTATAGCCGTCCATATGTAAAGGGGATTTCCCACGGATGGGAGAAAAGATCTGTTCTGCTCTTATGATAGCATCCGTCCCGGAAATCCGGATGACAGCAATTCCGCCAGTACCGGACGGTGTGGCAATCGCAGCAATTGTATCAGTGTGAAAATTCATGCAATATTCTCCCAAATTTTATGTTACAATTAATCAAAATTTAATTTGCCGTAAAGCCCGGTATTGAGTTCATCTTCTGGTCTTGGTCTGCGATACCCTTTTTCAAAATCCGTCTTCATGGAATCCATCGAAATTCTGGCAGACGGCATTTCTTCCCGGCGGTCAGACCGGGAACGGGAACGATAACCGGAAGACCGTGCCGGAATCTGCCGGGAATTTCTGCGCTGGCGGTTATGCCGGTCAGAAGTATTTCTTCGTCCGGGACGTTCCGAATAATTTTCCGGAAGGATCATAATTTTCCGATAAGGTTCTTCCCCGACACTCCGGGAGACCACACCGGCAGTTTCTGCAATAATCGAATGAATGATCCTGCGTTCATAGGGATTCATTGGTTCGAGCGTCCGAGGACGATCCGTGCGGAGCACATTGGCAGCAATCTTAGCGGCGAGTTCTTCCAGGGTCTTCCGGCGACGTTCCCGATAATCCGCCGTATCCAGAATAATTCTGTAATATTCTTTTGCGCCCTGGTTCGCAGACATAAATGTAAGATACTGGAGTGCATCCAGTGTGTCGCCGTGTTTGCCGATCACAGCACCACTGTTTTTGGTTTCAATATGAATCAGAACACTTTCCGCACCGGCTTTCACATGAAGTGTCGCCTGAATGTTCATAGCAGAGAGAACGCTTGTCAGATAATTTTTCGCACGTTCAATTTTCTGGAGAGATTCTTCTGATGCCTCGCCGGAGATTAATTCGAGGATACTGCCGGAGTTCTCAGAATTTTCGGAATTTTCCGGAATTTCTTCCGGGGCTTCTTCCTGGATTTTTTCTGAAATATTCGCATCAGGAACAGAAATTTCTTCTGTCATTTCCGGCACATCCGTATGGCTATCTTCCGGCAGAATTTCAACAGAATCTTCCACAGG
>CAMWJT010000012.1 GCA_947174625.1 uncultured Ruminococcus sp. | reverse complement strand
TGCTCAGACTCGAGATTCATGCTGCCGGCGACCGTCCATTGCCCATGCACTGCGATTACTGAAGCCCTGGTTTTTCGGGACTGTCTTGACGGACTTGACGGTGTAGGTCTTGCCGTCCTGCTCACTCATCATGGCAACGACTGCGGAAATTACAGCAATGACTTCCTCATCCTCCACAGATCCAGGATTTGCAGGATTTACCGGATCTGGCTTGACTGCTGCCGGAGCAGGTGCTTTTTTCACAGGTGGGACATTTTTTGGTTTTTTCTGCTCTGCAATTGCCGTCTCTTTTGCTTTCTGTTTCGCATTAATGGCTTCAAAGATCTTGCCGAACAAGAAAATAATGACAACCAATAGTGCGAGTGCGGCAATGACAATGCCCAGACCAACAAGCGTAATGCCCCATCGTTCGGAATTGTCAAGATGCTTGTTGCCGTCGATTCCTCCTGCCAGCAGGATCATAGGACTTGCCAGTAATAAAGGATTCATAGATTTTTCACGCTCCTAACTGAAAAATAAAATAATAAAAATAAAAAAATCCAGATACTTTTATTATACTATACTTTTACAGGATTTGCAAGCCTTTTTTAAAAATTTTTCTTTTCTGATTTTTATGGATCTCTATGGATCTCTATTGACAAAATATGTCCGGATATGCTATAATAATATAAAATTTTCCGGAAAGGACTGGTAAAAACATGCAGGAATTAGAATCTAACGAAGTTGTCGGAGAGATTTCCGAAGTAATTACAGAACAGACAGAACATGTCACTTCAATTTTTCAGGGAATCGGCGATTTTGTCAAGGGAATCTTCCCGTCCGTCGGGTTTGCTGTGATCATACTGCTGTTAGGATTAATTTTTGCAAAATTCCTGATGAAATTCGTCAGCAGAACGCTCCAGAAAAGCAAACTTGATCCGACTGCTAGCGGATTTTTACAGTCTCTGATCCGGGTTATTCTCTATGTACTTGTCATTGTGATTGTATTATCCGTCCTGAATGTCCCCATGACTTCGATTATTACCGTAATCGGCACAATCAGTTTAACAATCGGACTTGCCTTGCAGGACAGTCTTGCAAACGTCGCCGGCGGATTTTTGATTTTATTCTCCAAGCCACTCAAAGTCGGCGATCTTGTTGAATTTGACGGTATCACCGGGACAGTCGAGATGATCGGGATTCTCCAGACCAAAATGAAAAAAGCGGATGGCACAACAGTATTTATTCCGAACCGTAAAATTTCGGATGCTGTGATCTTAAATTACTCCGAAGATCAGAAACGCAGACTGGATCTTAATTTTGGAATTGGCTACGACAGTGATGAAAATTTTGCCAAAAAAATCATTTCCGGGATTCTGGACAAGCATGAATTTGTATTACATGACCAGGATTACACCGTCAGAGTCGGAGAACTGGCAGACAGCGCCGTTATGATTTATGTGAGAGTCTGGACGACAAACGAAAATTACTGGAAATTATATTATGACCTGCATGAGCAAATCAAACAGGCATTTGATGCCAATCACATCAGCATCCCCTATCCGCAGGCGGATATTCATCTGCACGAATGCACAAAACTATGAAATCCTGAATATCAATATTTCAGATAAAAATGCCCTGTTGAGGGTATTTTTTTATGATTGTTCCCGAAATTCAAAATATCTCCCTGTTTTTGGGCATCTTACCCAGAATCTGTTTTTTTCAGAATCTGCATGGACCTGATAAGCCTTGTAAAATTTTGTTTCTACACCCTGTTTCCGGATCATCTCTCCTGTAATGCCGACCTGATAATCATTCATCGCAATAAAAAGCTGATATTTCTGTGCCGGGATTATGTTTTTCATTCCTGCAAAATAAAAAATTCCACAACCTGCATTTGTCCACAGATAAATTCTGTGGCAGTCCTCACAGTGCCAGGCAACTCTATGCGAAAGAAGTTTCTTATAATAACGGCTGTCCAGATAACACATTTTTCGGATTGTCCATTCTTCCGGATCTGCATAGACATGAAATATATAGCTATTAGGGATAATACTGTCATGGAGTACATTGCCACATTGACAGGTTTTATACATAATCATTCACCTCTGTATTTTAAAAATAATTTTTTCTTGACAAACAATTTCAAATATGCTAAGATAGTAAAGTCAGAAAATATTACAGAAAGAAAGGGATCCGATCACATGGCAAAAAAGAAAATTTTCCCCAAGGCAAGACCAAAGCCAATGCTTGATGCCTGGTTTGAAAATGCCGGCATCACACAGGAAGAAGAAATCACAGATACACTTGAAAAAAATTATCTCCCCTACGCCATGAGCGTGATTATCTCCAGAGCGCTCCCCGAAATTGACGGTTTCAAGCCGTCCCACAGAAAATTGTTATATACCATGTATAAAATGGGCTTATTAAATTCCCAAAGAACCAAATCCGCCAATGTCGTCGGTCAGACCATGCGCCTGAATCCCCACGGCGATCAGGCAATTTATGAAACTATGGTCAGACTTACCAGAGCCAACGAATGTTTATTGCATCCCTATGTGGATTCTAAAGGCAATTTTGGCAAGCATTACTCCAGGGATATGGCTTTTGCGGCATCCCGTTACACAGAAGTGAAACTTGCGCCGATCTGTGAGGCATTATTCAGTGAAATTGACAAGGAAACTGTCGATTTCATCCCCAATTATGATAATACCATGTTAGAACCGTCACTACTCCCGTCGACGTTTCCGTCCATCCTGGTCAATGCCAACATGGGCATTGCCGTATCTATGGCAAGTAATATCTGTCCGTTTAATTTAGCAGAATTATGCGAAACCTGTATTGCATTGATGAACAATCCGGAACATGATATATTATCCACGCTCCCGAGTCCGGACTTTCCATCCGGCGCTTATTTATTATATGACGAGACAGAATTAAGAAAAGTCTATGATACTGGAAGGGGCAGTCTCAAACTCCGTGCCAAGTGGCATTATGATAAAAATGCCGGGTGCATTGAGATCACGGAAATCCCCTATACAACAACACTGGAAGCGATCAAGGACAAAATCACAGAGCTAAGCAAAGCCGGAAAGCTCCGGGAAGTGTCCTACGCTCGTGATGAGATTGACGTGAACGGTTTCCGGCTTGCCATTGATGTGAAACGCAACACGGATGTTGAAAAATTAATGCAGAAACTATTCCGGCTCACACCATTGCAGGATAGTTTTGGCTGTAATTTTAATATTTTAATCGGCAATACCCCCAGAGTGATGGGCATCCGGGAAATTCTCACAGAATGGATTGCATTCCGGCAGGACTGTGTAAAACGTCGGGTGGCATTTGATCTCAACAAAAAGAAAGACAGACTGCATTTATTATTGGGATTACAAAAAATTCTGCTGGATCTGGACAAAGCCATCCGGATTATCCGGGAAACGTCCAAAGAATCGCTTGTGATTGAGAATCTGATTGCCGGATTCGGTCTGGATGTCATCCAGGCAGAACATGTTGCCGAGATTAAATTAAGACATCTGAACCGGGAATATATCCTGAATCGGCTCAAGGACATTGAGAATCTCAGATCCGATATTGCGGATATGGAGAACATTCTTGCCAATCCCGGCAGAATTCAGCAAATTATCATCAAAGAACTCCGGGAAACTGCCAAAAAATACGGTCAGTCCCGGAAAACAGAAATTTACATGCCAACGGATGCTGACGAACTCCCCCCGGAAGACGATCAACCGGACTATCCTGTGCATTTCTTTTTAACAAAAGAAGGCTATTTCAAAAAAATTACGCCGTTATCACTCCGGATGGGCGGTGAACAGAAATTAAAAGAAAATGATGTGATGATCTATCAGACCGAGGGCATGAACAAGGCTGAATTATTATTTTTTACGAATAAAGCCCAGGTATACAAGATCCGTGCCAGTGTATTTGACGATTGCAAAGCAAGTCTGCTCGGCGAGTACATCCCGGTGAAGCTTGGCTTTGAGGAAGAAGAAAAAATCATTGGCATGATTGCAACTTCGGATTATTCCGGCAAATTATTATTTATTTTCGAGAACGGAAAAATTTCTAAAATCCCGTTGTCTGCCTACAAAACCAACCGGAAGAAACTGACAACGGCATTTTGCGACAAATTCCCGATATTACAGATCATTTTCCTGCCGGAAGATACGGACATCCTGCTGCGATCCAATGCCAACAAAGCGATTCTAGTTCATACAGAATTAATCTCCGAAAAAGCAACCCGGAGTTCTCAGGGGATTCAGGTGATGACGCTCAGATCCCGGCAAAAAATCATTTCTGCCGAAATTCCGGATCCGGAACAATCTGCAGTGCTGTCCTGTTACCGGGTGCAGAACATTCCAGCAATCGGAAGAATGGCAAAAACTCTGGATGATGCCAATCAGATTGCTTTAATCTAATAAACCACTGCTTTCAAATGCCGATTCAATCTCCTGATCCATTGCCTGAAAAGTCACATCAAAATTTTCAGGCAGAACCGGCAAAATGCCAACACCTGCACCAATTCGCTTGCTGACATCCATTTTTAATTCTTCATCCATGCGAACGCTTATGTTTGTTTGTGCCATAAATAGTACCCCTTTCTTCCTGCATTATACTATATTTTAATTACATTGTCAAGCAAATATCATTGTCTTTACAAAAAAATATAAAAAAAGCGCCTGTTTCATGCCGGAATTCTGAAATTCCGGCGAAACAGGCGAAAATTTTTGAATATTCTGCAAATTTCCGGAAATAATTATAATATAATTATTCCTTGACACCACCCAGTGCAACACCTGCGATGATGAATTTAGAAAGTGCGAGGTAAACAACGACAATCGGAACAACGGACAGTGCGATACACAGATAGTTCACACCATAGTTTACGTCCTTGTCAAACTGGAGTACTTTGGAAACCATGATCGGCACAGTCATCATCTTGTCGTTTTTCAAAATCATGTTCTGTGTGTAGTAGTTGTTCCAGTTCTGTACAAATGCAAAGATTGCCTGTACAGCCATTGCCGGTGTCATCAGCGGCATTGCAACGGAGATAAACGTTCTGAACTCACTGCATCCGTCAATTCTCGCTGCTTCTACGATAGAAAGCGGGAACGTGGATTTCAAAGAGGAGTGCATGAAGAAGATAACTGCCGGTGCGGCAATTGCCGGAACAATCAGCGGAATGAAATTGTTAATCAGATTCAGAGAATACATGAATCTTACGAAACCTGCGGAAGATACCTGTACCGGAATCATCATAACGCCGATAATGAATGTATAAGCAGCGCTGTTGAGTTTGAAATCATAAACAACCAGACCATAAGCCGTCAGTGCAGAGAAGAATACGGTCAGGATCGTTGTGCATCCTGCAATAATCAAACTGTTGAGATAGCCACGTCCGATATTGAATACACTCGAATACTGACGGGCAACTCTGCGCAATGCCTTGCCGGCATCTTCTGCAATGTTGTTGGTCAATATTTTCATGTTCTCGCCCAATGCACCGCCAAAGAACAGCTGAGACGGATTCTCGGCAAGTTCTGTATGGGTATGTGTTGCGTTGACGATCAGAATATAAATTGGTACCAGACAAACCAGTGTCAGCAGAATACATACAATCAGAATCACAGTGGACTTGATCATAATCTGCTTGTGATAATTGTCTTTCGGTGCGCCGTACTGTTGCTGCATGCTCATATGGTAAGTCCTCCTCCCTGCTTTGCTCTTGCTTTCTGCTGTTTTTCAGCGAGTTTACGCTGTTTTTTCTTGGCTGCTGCATCCTGGTCACGGTTGACATAGAACGTAACAGAGCCGAGAATTGCAGTAATGCCAAAGATAATAATGGAGGCTGCACCTGCATAACCATAGCTTGCCTGCTCTACAGTACCCTTGTTGAAGTTATAGTAGATATAAACAGCAACTGTTTCCAAGCTTCTGGAGAACTGAGCGCCATTGTGGAACAGATACGGCAGGTCGAACATCTGGAGACCACCGATCATGGATGTTACCAGTGTATATACCATGATAGGCTGGAGCAGAGGCAGTGTGATGTTAAAGAATTGCTGTGTGGAGTTTGCGCCGTCAATATCAGCAGCTTCAAACAGAGACGGACTGATACCCATGATACCGGACATCAGCATAATCATAGTATTACCAAACCATAACCAGGTCTGGATGAACATAACCATGATTTTAGAAATTGTCGGATCCGTTACAAAGTGAATCGGATCTGCCATGCCTGCATTCATCAGCAGGGAGTTAACAAAATAATATTCCGAATCGCCGAACAGGTTGACATACAGAGCGGCAACGGATGCGGCTGTGATGATATTCGGCATGTACATAACAACTTTGAAGAAACCCTTGCCGGGCAGTTTTACTTTGGCATCGGTAAACCAGACAGCCAGCAGAAGAGAAAGAAGAATCTGCGGTACGAAGTTACCGAACCAGAGAACGAATGTGTTGCCAAGTGCCTGCAAAAATTCTGCTTTTGTTGCCGCAGCACCGGCAGCCATGCCCTGTCCGAACAGGATGGTTGTGTAGTTGTCAAGACCAACGAAAGAATCATAGTTACTCTGGTTGCCCTTGAAGGAAAGAATAAACGTGTAAATCAATGGCCAAATCTGGAAAAAGCAATACACAAGGAAAAAAGGTGCAATAAACATGTATCCGTATTTGGCGTAAGAAATGGATTTAATTCGGCTTTGCGCAGCTGATGCCATTGTCTTTTCACCCTCTCAGTAGAATATACAACACGTTGCCTATGAGGGCATAATGATCCCCCACAGGCTACGTATGCACTTTTTTTAAAATTAGATAATTTAATTTAAAATTAAATTATGCGTTCAGGTCTGTGTTGTCAGCCAGTGCCTGGTCTGTGAATTTCTGGAGAATTGTGTCAGCATCGTCGCTGATGTTTTCAAACAGAGTATTCAGCAGTGTATCTTTCAGGTTCTGGTCATACTTGGAAATAGAATCGCT
Source organism: uncultured Ruminococcus sp. (assembly GCA_947174625.1). Classification (GTDB taxonomy): domain Bacteria; phylum Bacillota; class Clostridia; order Oscillospirales; family Ruminococcaceae; genus UBA3855. The sequence continues at coordinate 7,395 of CAMWJT010000012.1, read as the reverse complement.
CATCTTGATGCCCTCAGCAACGCCAGCAAGTACTGCGAACTGATCCTGACCGCCGAGAGACGGGTTAGAGTTAGAACCATCAGAAATGATCTTGTTCATAGCAACCTTGTTGTTTGCGAAGTCACCAGAGTACAGAGCATATTCTTCCATGGTATCAGCATTGCATGTGAATGTTCTGATGAAGTTTGCTGCCTCTGTTGCTGTGTTGCAGTTCGGGGATACGCAGAGCCAGGAACCGCCCCAGAAGTATTCCTGCGGACCCTGAATGAGTCTCCAGTTACCTGCTGTACCGCAGTTGGTATCGAGCTGTGCGCCTTCACCGAGACACCATGTAGAGAAGAAGTAACCCAGTGTCTTTCCGTCTTTACCATAGTTCTCCCATTCTGTACCCCACTGTTTAACAGAAGGATCAATATAACCGCCGTCAACGTATTCTTTTGCCATTGCAACGAAGTCAGAAGCAATGCCTGTATTGATGGTTGTGCCGTCAACCCATGCTGCATTCTGTGCTGTGGAAAATGCCTGCCACAGACCACCGAGAGAAACTGTCATTGTGACTGCGCCGTCAGAAGCGGTCTTGAGTTCTTCTGCAGTTGCCTTGAAATTATCCCAGCTGGAAACTTTTGCCTGCATGTCATCTTCGGATGTCACGCCGAGATACTGTTCTGCCAGATCTGCATTGTAAGCCCAGCCGCCGGCTGCTGCCTGCCAGGATGCTGCCTTCAGAACGCCGTTGTTGTCAGTACCGATCTCAACTGTGTACTGATAAGCGTCTGCATAGTCAGCTGTAGAGATGCCGAGCTGTTCCAGAGGAGCAGACATGCTGTCATCATTGATATAGTTCAGGATCCAGCCTGCTTCTGCAACGAACAGGTCAACGTCGTCGCCGCTGTTGAGGTAGTTTGCATACTGTGTGGATGCTTCTGTACCGTTACCGCCGCACTGCTGATACTTCACTTCAGAAGCCTGTACCGGTGTGTAAATATCAAACATGTTGTTCAGGTCTGTGTCAGTCCAGCAAACGATTGTCAGAACATCGTCTGTGTCAGGGAGAGAGATTTCGCCGCCTGCTGCCGGAGCGTCATTGCCTGCATCGCCTGCATCACCAGCATCACCTGCGTCGCCAGCATCACCTGCGTCGCCAGCATCACCTGCATCACCAGCATCACCTGCATCGCCAGCATTTGCATCATCTGCTACACTGTTGTTGTTTTCTGCCGGTGTCGGTGCCGGAGAATCTTCTTTTTTGCCGCCGCAAGCTACGAATGCTGTAGAAGTTACTGCGAGAGTAGCCAGCAAAGCCAGTGTTCTTTTTAATTTGCTCATTGGTATTTTCCTCCTTAAGATATATCTATGCTGTTTTCTCATGAAACAACATAACAACGGGATGAGTGCCTAATTATAAATAATAAATATTATTTATAACTGTGCAACGGTTTCGCCTGCAAGCAGAATACTGGGACAGGAAATTGTCTGTTCTTCCGGCAGGATCTGCTCTTTGCGGAGCAGTTTCAGCATCAGTTTCGCTGCTTTTTGCCCTATTGTATCCACATCCTGCTGAATGGTGGTCAGACTCGGTCTTAACATCTGCAAAATCGGGTCGCCGTCATATCCGATCACGGAAATGTCTTTTCCAGGTTCAAGATGCTGATCTGTAATTGCCGCCATACCGGCAATGGCACAGATGTCATCCGGATATAAAATACAAGTGGGTCTGTGTTCGCAATTTGTCAGGAGTTCCTGCGTGAGCTGATAGGCAAGCTCCGTGTGCAGATATTTTCCCTGACGAAGAAACTGATTTCTGACTTCACAATGATGAGCCGCCATAGTATCCAGAAAAGCATTTTTTCGGATTTCCGTTACCTGGGCATCTTCACCATAAATATAAGCAATCTCTCTGTGACCTCTGCTGAACGCATAGGCAAGCGCCTGGCGCATGCCGTCCTGGTTGTCTGATACGACCGTATAACTATGATCCGCCATATAATCAATCGAAACAACGGGGAGGTTACTTTTTAACAGTACCTGCACTTCGGGTGTGTGGAAATCCACACAGGCGGCAAGAACGCCGTCAACATTCCGGTACATGCAGTGTTCGTAGTAAGAACAAGTCTGTTCGCCGACCTGGTTGCTGATAAAAGTCAGGTCATAGCCGCTGCGTTCCATCGAAACTTTAAAGCTATCCAGGATTGATGCAAAGTAACGGTGTTTGAGTCCGCTTTGTGCCTTGTCCACCATCAGAACGCCGATGTTATAAGTTTTCTTTGTTTTCAGAGCCCTTGCCATGGCATTGGGCAGATAGCCGAGTTGTCTGGCGACTTCCTGCACACGTTCTTTGGTAGCGGGATTGACATCATCACGGTTATTCAGAGCCTTGCTGACGGTTGCCGTAGAAACGCCGCAGGCTTCTGCAATATCTTTCATTAAAACCACAATTTGCACCTACACTTTAAGAGACTTTAAAAGTTAAGAATTAAGAATCAAGCGAATGTCGCAGTCAAGATTACCTGCTGTAATTAATATACACCAAATGACGCAGAATGTCAATGCAAAAAACCATTCTTTCACTTTTTTTAAACACTTCGCACAAAAGTCATACTTATTTTTTGTGCATAATGCCTTAAAAAATGTCTGAAATCTAAAAATATTACAAAACGGTAAAAACACTTGCAATTTCACGGAAACTATGCTATAATATTACTATTATTTTCTGTTTCTGTAGCTCAGCTGGATAGAGCGACCGCCTCCTAAGCGGTAGGTCGGGTGTTCGAATCACCTCAGGAACGCTATTTTTTGAGCATGAGCATCCTGCATGATTGATTTCACGATCTTGCAGGACTTTTTTTGCAAAATTCTGGTCGCATTGCATGAATATTAATTAAAAAAAAACTCACTCCTTTCCGGCACTTAAATGCCCGTCATTGGATATTATAGCATATTTTTTCTGAAAAGTCAACTGTAATTTGTAAAAAATCATCAAAAAATTAAAAAAATAATTCCCGGAAACGGGAATTATTTTTTTGTAAAATTAATATTATGCAAGATTCGTGTAGCCCATCAGATACGCATCTACTTCCCTTGCCGCCGCACGTCCGGAAGCAATCGCACGGACAACGAGGGATTGTCCTGTGTGCATGTCTCCGGCTGTGAAAATCTTCGGATTTGTCGTCACATGCGTCCCTGGGAGCGTCTCAAGATTCATCCTTGCATCCTGAGAGACACCGAATGCGTCCGCTATGTAAGACTCCGCTCCCATGAAGCCGATTGCCAGAATCACAAGATCCGCATCCACTGTCCATGTCTCACCCTCATGTATTTCCCGTCTGCCTGTCTCCGGGTTGATCTCTGCATGAACGCTGACTAACTGCACACTGGTCAGATTGCCGTTTTCATCTGTGTAACATTCTTTTAACGTCGTCTCATACAACCGGGGATCTGATCCGAACACGGCAATTGCTTCTTCCTGTCCGTAATCCGTCTTGCAGATCCGGGGATATTCCGGATAAGGATTATTCTCTGCCCTGGTATCAGGCAATTTCGGATTCATTTCTAATTGCATTACAGATACAGCACCCTGCCGGATTGCCGTAGCAATGCAGTCATTGCCAGTATCACCACCGCCGACAATGATCACTTTTTTGTCCTTTGCCGTGATCTCTGCATTGGCAGGGTCTTGCTGATTCAATAAACTTTTCGTTGCCGCCGTCAGATAATCCACCGCAAAGCAGACACCTTTGGAATCCCGTCCGGGGATGTTCAGATCTCTCGGCTGAGATGCACCGCAAGCCAGGACAACCGCATCAAATTTTTTCAGGATCGTATTGGCACTCTTGCCCTTCCCGATATTAGAATTTGTCCGGAATTCAATGCCCTCTTCCTGCATGAGTTTTATCCGGCGGTCAATCACGGATTTATCCAGTTTCATATTGGGGATGCCATACATGAGCAGTCCGCCGAGCCGGTCGGAACGCTCAAACACAGTCACATGATGCCCTCTCTTGTTGAGCTGATCCGCCGCCGCCAGTCCTGCCGGTCCTGAACCGATCACAGCGACATGCTTTTCACTGCGCATCACGGGAGGCTTTGCCTGCATGAATCCGGACGCATAAGCATGTTCAATCACAAAATTTTCATTATCTCTTGTTGTCACCGGTGTATCATGTAAATTACAGATACATGCGGACTCACACAATGCCGGACAGACTCTCGAAGTAAACTCCGGGAAATTATTTGTCATCAGCAATCGTTTTGCCGCCGCATCCAATTCACCCCTGTAAATTAAATCATTCCACTCCGGGATTAGATTATGCAACGGACAGCCGTAATCCGACTGACAGAACGGCACACCGCAGTCCATGCACCTTGCCGCCTGTTTCTGCCGGTTCTCCTGCTGTAACGGCTTGTGTAACTCTTCATAATTCCGGACACGCTCCAGAGCCGGGACATCCGTGTTCTGACAGCGTGTATATTCCAAAAAACCTGTTGGTTTTCCCATACTAATCACTCCTGATTTAAAATTTTAATTTTAAAATTATTTCACTGTCAGATAGAAAGCTTCAATTTCGGCTTCTTCTGTACGCATGCCCTTTTCTTCCATCGTTAAGATTGCCTGGCGCATTCTTGCGTAGTCATGCGGCATGATTCTCTTGAATTTCGGCAGATACCCTGCGAAATCGTCCAGAATTTTTTGTCCCTTTTCAGAACCGGTTGCCGCAACGTGTTCTTCAATCATGCGTTTTAATTCCAGGACGTCATATTTTTCCGTGACTTCCTGCAAAGACACCAGTTCTTTATTTAAACGCATGTATAAATCTCTGTCTTCGTCCAGAACATAAGCAATACCGCCGCTCATACCAGCTGCAAAATTCTTTCCTGTTCTGCCGAGCACAACAACCCGACCGCCGGTCATGTATTCGCAACCGTGATCGCCGACACCTTCCACAACAGCGTATGCACCGGAATTCCGGACGGCGAAACGCTCCCCGGCAATGCCATTGATGAATACTTTACCGCTTGTTGCACCATAAAGTGCCACATTGCCGATAATAATATTATCTTCGGCTTTGAACAGTGCATTCTTCGGTGGATAGACAATCAAATTACCGCCGGACAATCCCTTGCCGAAATAGTCATTACTGTCACCGCACAGCTCCAGCGTCAGACCTTTGGGGATGAACGACCCGAAACTCTGTCCGCCGCTGCCGGTACATTTCACATGATAGGTATCTTCTGCAAGTGTATCACCAAATTTTCTGGTCAGTGCCGAGCCGAACATTGTTCCGAACGTTCTGTCCGTGTTCGTCACATGGACTTCAATGGACTGTTTTTTCTGAGAATCATTTTTCTGGACATCCAGTTTCTGTAACAGAACCCGTCCGTCAAGCGTATCTTCCAAATGAAAATCATACACATCTTCCGGCTTAAAATGGAAATTCTCTTTTTTATGCAACAAAGCCGTCAGATCCATCAGATGTGCCTTATTACTGCAATCTGCAAACTCCCGGACACGCAGTAAATCCGTCCTGCCGATTAATTCATCCACTGTCCGGATGCCTAATTTTGCCATATATTCCCGCAGTTCCTGTGCAACGAACGTCAGGAAGTTAATTACATATTCCGGCTTGCCTGTGAAACGCTTTCTTAATTCCGGATTCTGTGTCGCAATCCCCACTGGACAAGTATCCAGATTACATACACGCATCATCATACAGCCCATTGTCACCAGGGGCGCTGTTGCAAAGCCGTATTCTTCTGCGCCCAACAATGCCGCAACTAACACATCACGACCCGTCATTAATTTGCCGTCCGTCTCGACAACAACACGGGATCTTAAATGATTTAACAATAACGTCTGGTGTGTTTCAGCAACACCCAGTTCCCAGGGTAAGCCTGCATGATGAATCGAAGTAGCCGGCGCTGCACCAGTTCCGCCGTCATAACCGGAAATCAGGACAACACCTGCACCGGCTTTGGCAACACCTGCGGCAACCGTCCCGACACCTGCTTCTGAAACCAGTTTGACGGAAATCCTTGCATTGACATTCGCCATTTTCAGATCATAGATCAACTGTGCCAGATCTTCGATTGAATAAATATCATGATGCGGCGGCGGTGAGATCAGTCCCACACCCGGTGTAGAATGTCTTGTTTTGGCAATCCAGGGATAGACTTTTGCCGCTGGCAGATGTCCGCCCTCGCCGGGTTTCGCACCCTGTGCGCATTTGATCTGCAATTCCTGTGCACTGACCAAATATTCTGATGTGACACCGAAGCGCCCGGATGCGACCTGTTTAATCGCTGAACTGCAATCGTGATCCGTTCCGGCAGTGGCAATGCGTTCCGGACTTTCACCGCCCTCACCGCTGTTGGATTTACCGCCGATCCGGTTCATGGCAATTGCTAACGTCTCATGTGCTTCCTGAGAGATTGACCCATAAGACATTGCACCGGTCTTGAAACGCTTGAAAATGCTCTCCACCGGCTCGACTTCCGCAATCGGAATACCGCCGTTCTCCGGGAATACAAATTCCAGCATATCCCTTAACTGCATGCTTCTGCCCTCGATATGGACAGCTTCCGCATATTGTTTATAAACTTCATAATCACCCGTCCGGCTTGCTTTCTGCAACAAGTGAATTGTCTCCGGACGATATAAATGTTCTTCCGCATGACTGCGCATTTTATGTGCGCCGACACTTGCAACTTCCGTTTCTACACCCAATTCTAACGGATCAAATGCCGAAGAATGCAATGCTTCCACTCGTTCACCGATCTCATCCAGTGTAATACCGCCGACACGGCTGACAGTCCCGGTGAAATACTCGTCAATGACTTCCCGGCTGACACCGATGGCTTCAAATAATTTAGAACCCTGGTAGGACTGAATTGTAGAAATACCCATTTTGGATGCAATTTTGACAATGCCATGCAGAATACAAGCATCATAATCCGATTCTGCCGCATAATAATCTTTATCCAAAGCACCGCATTCGGTCAGCTCCCGGATCGTATCATGTGCCAGATACGGATTGATTGCACTTGCGCCGTAGCCAAGTAATGTCGCAAAATGATGCACTTCTCTTGGTTCTGCCGTCTCCAGAATCAATGCCACTGCCGTTCTTTTCCGGGTCGTGACAAGATGCTGTTGTAATGCCGATACGGCTAACAATGACGGAATCGGCACATGATATTCATCCACATCCCTGTCAGACAGAATCAGGAAATTTGCGCCATCCCGGTATGCCTTATCTGCCCGGATAAATAAATGCTTAATCGCTTTTTTCAGCGACGTATTTTTATAATACGTCATCGGGATAACTTCCGCTTTCATGCCGGGAATCTGCATATATTTGATTTTCAGCATGTCCGTATTCGTCAGAATCGGATTATCCACCC
>CAMWJT010000011.1 GCA_947174625.1 uncultured Ruminococcus sp. | reverse complement strand
TTCAGCCAATGCAAAATCTCCTTTCTGAAAAAATTAAAAAAATCAAAAAAATACTCTATTATTATTATAACACAAATAGAAATTTTGTCAAATTTATTTCTGGGTTCTACCTGATTTTTGTGAAAATTAGCAAAATTCAACGATAGAAAACTATGGATTTCCACGAAATTATTTTTAAATCAATTTCTTTTTGATCTGGTTGACTTTGCTTCTGTCGTTTTTTCTGTCGTTTCTTCTGTCGTTTCCGTTTCATCTGGGTCAGTTTTATAAATCTCTTCGTATAATTCCAGAATAGAACGGATCATATATTTGGAATATTCTCCGCCCTCGACAACCCCGGCAAAAGCAATTTCCGGATCATCTGCCGGCGCATAGCCGATAAAAACAGAATCCTGATAATGACTGTCTGACTGCGGTGTACCGGTCTTGATGGCAACATCATAACCCAGATTTTTCAGCGAATATTTCGCCGGGAAACTATTCCCGGATGCCAGAATCATACCATGTTCGATTGTATCATAGACAGAATCAGAATCCACAGCAATCCGGGATGCCACTGTCGGTTTTGTCTTCTTGATGCACTTTTTCTGACTGTAATCCCAGATACTGTCAATTAAATACGGCTCATAACGGACACCCTCATTGGCAATGGTATTCGCAACGCAAGCAAGCTGTAATGGTGTCACCATCGTTTCACCGTTGCCGATTCCGGCTTGCAGAACCTGTCCGGCTGTCCAGTCTATGCCCAATTCCTGATATTTTGCAGGTGTTGCCATATACCCGGCAGAATCTCTTGTCTCAATGCCGGTATTCTGTCCGATCCCATAATAATCGGCATATTCTGCAATCTTGTCAATATTCAACATTCTTGCCAGTTCATAGAAATACGAGTTACAAGACACCATTAAAGCTCTGCCGACTGCAATATTTCTGTGATACCCGGTACAACTGTATGGCACATCATAGTATTGATAAGTTTTACCACAAAAGAACGTCGTATCACCCGTGACAAGTCCCTCATTGAGTCCGGCAGTTGCTGTAATCGTCTTGAATGTCGATCCCGGACGATATAATCCCATTGTCGCACGGTTAAACAACGGCTGTCCGGCATCATTCAGTAATTCTTCGTAATTTTCAGAATAGAATTTCAGATCATAACTCGGTGCAGTCGCTTCTCCTAGGACAGCTCCTGTCTTCGCATCCAGGACGACCAATGCGCCATTGTTGATTTTATTGCCGTCCTCATCTTTTTTCATATTATAACCTTCAAAATCTTCCAGAAAATTCTCAAGAATCTCCTGCAATCCCCTTTGAAATTCACTATTGATTGTCAGTTTTACTGTATTGCCACAAACAACAGGTTCTGTCATCTCATCCGAGATCAACTCGCCTTTCTCGAATGTCATTTTTCTTGTGCCTTCTTGACCTTGCAATTCTTCTTCCATTGCTTTTTCAATGCCGCTGATGCCGACAATCGCATCCATAGAGTAACCCTTTTCTTTGTATTCTTCGGCATTTTCAGCATAGATCGGACCCGTCATGCCGATTTCATGCGGAATGACATCTCCGATTTCAATCCGCCGTTCCGGAATCTGAGAAATCACAATGCCTTGCAATTGCATGGATAACTGCGAAAGTTCCGTGACAACATCCATAGACAATTCTTCTGCAACCTGAAATTGATTGGACAATGAAAAATCATACTGTAACATCGCATAGCGCAGTCCGGCGATCATACGTCTCTGTCTTGGTGTGTAGTCTTCTGAGATCTCAAATTTTTCAAACAGCACATCCATGCAGTTTTCTGCCGTGGCATAGGCATTGACATGGATCATTTCTTTCATCCGGGACAATTCATCTTCTGACGCATCCATCCGGAAACGATACGGCGCATTCATCGAAACCGGGAGCGTATCCGCCCATTCTACTTCAGCATCAGAGAGAATCTGCAATACTCTTAATAAAATTGCATTGGCTTTCTGATAATCAGACGGGAAATTTGCTTCATCAATCATGACTGCATAGGTCACATGATTGCCGACAATCACGTTATCATCTGCATCTATAATCTCCCCACGGGTTGCAGGGATTTTCTGGAGATAACTGCTCTGTGTGGAAACATCTTTCTGATAATTCTGAGAGTCCACGACCTGAATTTTCATCAGCCTGACAGCGCAAAAACTGGTACACACCAGAACAAGCAGTACAGACAGAAAGATTTTAATATAATCCAAAGTATCTCTTACCATAACTATCTAACGATCCACCTTTTTTTAATCCATGTCTGAAAACAGATTCATTTTTTCCAGTTTCTGAATTCTGTGGCTCTGGCAGGATTCTGCAATTTTTTTAATCATAAAATAAAATACAATCCCTGAAATAATGGTCATCACACCGCATGGAATCGTGATATTTTTCAAAATCAGCTCCACATCCGGATCATTCCAGATCGCATAATAAAATACATAATCTATTCCCCCTTGCAAAGCAACACAGATCGTAATCAGAAAAAGCATATTTAATAATTTCTGCTTTAATAAATAACGATATAATAACGATACTATCACGCAGAAAATCACTAGTACAATGGCATTGCAACCCGGTAATTTTCCGCATGCCAGATCTAATAATAAACCACAGACCGCACCCACCGTCATTGCCGGGACTTCTCCTGTATGGGATGCAATACACAATGCAACCGGAATCAGCACAAGCGGCTTGTGATAACTCCCCGATGTCTCAAACAAATAACACAACAGAATCAGTCCCGCAAACAGAACCCATTGAATTGTCTGCAAAACAGCATAACTTCTTTTCTGATGTTTACGATTCTGCATCTGTACGTTCCGCCTTTCCGTTGAAATCTGTAATCACAACTACCATGCTGAGATTTTTCAGATCCGATGCCGGTTCTATCGACGCATATGCCGTCAGTCCTGTATCATCCATTGCCACATCTTTGACATAACCGATGACATAACCGCCCGGAAACAAGCCGTTCTCTCCTGTTGTCAGAATAATCTTTTCTTTTTTCAGATCCGTATCTTTTTCCAGATATTCCAGTTTGCAAAGTCCCTCGGATGCAAGTGCCACACTCCCCGTCAGGACACCCTTTTCTCTGGAAGAACTCGTACAAGCCGCTACGGATAATTCCGGCGATAGAATCGTTGTCACCGTTGAAACATGTTCGCCCAGTTCTGTAATCACACCAACTAATCCCAGATCACTGACGACTGTATCATACAAGCCGATGCCGTCTTCTGATCCGCCGTCAATCATGAAGGACAGATAAATATCATTCGTCACATAACCGATCACATCAAACGGCACTGTCATAGAATAATCGCTATGCTTTTCCTTGATGCCGATAAAAGCTTCCAGACGTTCCAGTTCTGCTTTGGTTTCTTCATAATCCGCAAGTTGCGTATGAATTTTATTGATCTCCTGCCGTAATTCCCTGTTTTCCTGATAATAATTTTCTGCATTGCGATATAAATCCAATCCGTATTCGACACGTTCCGAAATGGCATTGGATAAATTCTGCAATGGCGCTGTCATAGTCTTGAACAGACCCACAGCACTGATCGTATACCCTCCGACAAATACGGCATAGAGCATAATCCCGGTCAGGAGCGCAATCAGAAAGAGCATGATCCTGAACCGGATACTTTTGAAAAAATGAATCATAATTTATTTTCACCCGGATTTCTGTTGCGTTTATTTTTCATAATATTTCAGATATTCGACAAGCGTGTCCTGATATTTTTCCATATTTTCAAGGACTTTCCCTGCACCCTCAGCGACACAGTCAAGCGGATATTCGGCAATATAAACCGGGATGCCTGTCTCCCGGCTGATCAGCTTATCCAATCCCTTTAATAATGCACCGCCTCCGGCAAGTGTAATCCCCTGGTCGATAATATCCGCAGAGAGTTCCGGCGGTGTCTTTTCCAGAGTTGACTTGATGGCATCCAGAATCCTGGACAATGGTTCAATCATAGCATCCCGGATCTCTGCCGAAGAGACTGTGACATTCTCCGGCAGACCGTTTAATAAATTCCTGCCCTTGATTTCCATAGAATCTTCTGTTTCATCCGGGAACGCTGAACCGATTGTTAATTTGACATGTTCTGCCGTTCGTTCACCAATCAATAAATTATATTTTTTCTTGATAAAATTCATAATCGCCGTATCAAACGCATCTCCGGCGCATTTGACGGACTGGGAACTCACAATCCCCCCCATGGAGACGACAGCGACTTCACTTGTGCCGCCGCCGATGTCCACAATCATGCTCCCTGTGGGTTCTGTCGTAGGAAGACCAGCACCGATTGCAGCCGCCATAGGTTCTTCAATAATAAACACCTGCCGGACACCTGCACTTTCGGCGGCTTCCCGGACGGCATTCCGTTCCACGGAAGTGACACCGGACGGAATGCAGATAATCACTCTTGCTTTTGTAAAAATATGTCCTTTCAGCGCTTTGCGGATAAATTCCTGAAGCATGGTAACTGCCAGGTCAAAATCTGCAATGACACCCTCACGGAGCGGTCTGACGGCAACAATAGAACCGGGTGTCCGTCCGATGATCTGCTTGGCATCCTTGCCGACATAACGGGCTTTTTCCGTCCGGGTATTGACTGCCACAACGGATGGTTCACGCAGGACAATGCCTTTCCCACGCAAATAGACAAGCGTATTTGCTGTACCCAGGTCAACACCAATATCTTTGGTAAACATGGCTGTGTTTTCTCCTTCTCTGTTCTGATTTTAATCTAATTTTATTTTATTCTATTATAGCACATTTCCGTCCGGGAAACAAGTGATTTCCAATCATTTCTATTCATTTTCTGCTTACGCAAACAGAATTTTTGCAACTTTCGGATAACACAGAAGCCCGACGAGAATCATTGCAATTTCTGCCGCACTGATATGCACCTGAAAACCGAGCGTGACAACAAACACTTTCAGATTCAGATCAAATGTAGGAATACCGACATCGAACATGCGTCCGAGCCATTCAATACCGCCGATTGTCCGGGCAAAATCGCCGATCAGACTGCCCAGAATTACGGCAGCAAGCAAAATCGCAAACATAAGCACACCTTTTAGAAACCCTTGCTGCATTGCATTCACCTTCTTTTAATTTTAATTTTAAATTTTTAATTTAAATTTATTTTTAATTTAATTATAATCCGCTTGAACCAAAACCGGACGTTCCTCGTTGTGTTTCATCCATTCGACTTGTTTCGACAATCTCCGGGAGTATCACCGGCGTGACAACGACTTGCGCAATTCTCATGCCGTGCGTGACGGTAAAATCTTCCCGGCTGATGTTATGCAAGGGGATCATCCATTCACCTCGATAATCGCTGTCAACCACACCCACGGCATTCGCAAGCGTAATACCATACCGGGATGCCAGTCCGGAACGTGGAAAAATCAGCAGGGCAACCTGAGCATCTGACGGCTGTCCGGCAATCCCCAACGGAATCATGACCGTTTCTCCTGCCGGAACGGTCACCGGCTGTTCCAGACAGGCAAACAGATCCGCCCCGGCACTGTATTCTGTCGCACGCATCGGCAAAATGGCAGATTCTTTTAATTTTTTAAAATACAACTGCATTAACACAGACCTCCCTTAAAATACAATCCTCTTGTATAATTTTTCATATTTTTAAAATTATTATAATAACTCTGCCATATTTCCCGGAGCTGTTCCGGAGTTTCGTCCGTGAAATACAGATCCCAATAACTCAGATTTTTAAAATATTGCAGTTTGTCCCCCAGAAACAAGACTTCTGCATTGAGCAATTCCAGATAATTCGGATTGCAGTATAATGGGAATTTCCGCCCTGTCCTGTCCGTCAGCACGCAATTTTTATGATGCCGGCATTTTCCTTCCTGCGCCCGGATCGGACAAATTCTCAGCAACATCATGGGAATTCTGCCGTACAGATACGCACCGCAGTCACACGGGATTTTACGGCACAACTCCTGGATCGTCCCGGAACGCAGTTCATAAGATAGTGTCACATCCTGCAAACCCTGTCCAATCAGAGAATCTGCCGTCCGGGAATTTGTACAGTGCAATCCGAAACCGCCATGCAGATGATAACCAATTTTCTGACCAATCCGGATGTCTGTCAGATTATGACAGAGCAGATCCCGGAATCCCTTGGCAAATAATAGTTCTAATCTGTCCTGATAATTTTTTTCATTCTGGATGATCCGGGGTGCTTCGAGCCAGACAGTAACATCCTGTTCCGAAATTTTTTCTGCCAGATCTATTGGTACACACAAAATACATTCTGATTTTGATTTTAATTCCTGAATTGCCTGGAATTGTTTCATTGTCCGGACATGCACACGCTTCCGGGGAATCCGGGATTTTTCAGAATTTTTAAAATTCTCCGGATTTTCAGAATTTTCCAAATTTTCCAGAATCTGATAAATTTCTTTTTTCTGCCGAAGCTGATTGCATTGCTCAACGGCATCCCGACGCATTGCATTGCAATCTGATGCAGACAATGTCAATCCATCCGGATTCTGAAATTTCATGTGATGAAATTCATAGATTGTATTGCCTAATTTTCGGAAATATTTCTCAGCCGTTTCTGATCGTAACGGCTGATTCTGTGCGATTTCAGGGATCTTGCCACAGACAGAAACCTGATTGCCGTCCTGGTCAGAGACATGCAGGACAGCCGGTTTGCCGGCTTGCAATTGCAAATCAAAATCCAAATTCGCAATTTTCGGAGGATTCCGGTAAGTCTCCCGGATTGCAGAAAAAACCTGCTGTCCTGCAAGGACATCTTCTTTCCGGCGAAATCCGAACATGTCTTTTTTTATCTCCTGTTTTCTGCCCGTGAAATAACCATCTGTGAAGCCATTCCGGGAGAAAACAGATTCCAGTAATTTCAGATCCGGTTGCTTGCCGTCAAGTGCCATCTGGAATGCTGTCACGGCAGCGGCAACGTATTCCGGACGTTTGAGCCGTCCTTCAATCTTGAACGAATCCACACCCATTTCTTGCAATGTCTTCACATGTTCTACGAGTGTGAGATCTTTCAGCGATAGCGCTGCCGGATTGTCTCCGGACGGTGTCCGCCAGGGTAACCGGCAAGCCTGTGCGCATTGTCCCCGGTTGGCACTGCGTCCCCCGGCAATTGCTGAAAAACTGCATTGTCCGGACACGGACATACACAATGCACCATGCACAAATACTTCTGTTTCAATCGGCAATTCTGCAATTTCCCGGATCTGACCGCAGGACAGCTCCCGTGCCAGAACGATCCGGGAACATCCAAGATTCCTTGCTTGTAATGCTCCCTGCGGTGTGTGAATGCTCATCTGTGTCGAAGCATGTAACGGCAGATCCGGAACGGTTTCATGAATATAACTTAAAATTCCAAGATCCTGGACAATGCAGGCATCAATCCCGCACTGCACGGCATTTTTCAGGAATGTTTCAAATTCCGGGAATTCCCGGTCTGTCAGCAATGTATTCACAGCAAGATGTAACTTTGCATGATACAGATGGCATAGATCCGCCGCCTGCTGTAATTGGGAGAATGTGAAATCCGCAGAATCATTCCGGGCGGAATACCCTGCACCGACATAGACCGCATTCGCACCGCACCGGAGCGCCGCCAAAACGGCTTCGGGACTGCCTGCCGGCGCAAGAATCTCCGGTTTTTTAATTATTTTTTTGACTGATCTTTTCATGATATTTCAGATTTTTCTTTTTTTCTGCCATTTCCAGCTGTTCCACTCTGGCACGAAGCAGACGGATTTCCTTCATTGCTGTATCACGTTCAATTCTGGCTTGTCCGGCTTCATCTACATAAAGCTTCATCTGGTCGGAGATCTCTTGAATCTGCGCATTGGCTTTTTGCAGATCATCCAGAACGGACAATGCCGCCATGACTGCCGCATTATACTGAGAAACTTTTTTCTTATCCATAGAATCTGTAATTTTTGCCTCCAGTGTCCTGGCAAGTCCATAGACATAGTCGGGCTTTTCCTTTGTCTGCATGGAATATTCTTTTCCGCAGATCATGACTTTTATTCTGTGCATGACACTTCCTCACTTCTGTATCTGTATATAAATTGTTCCGGAATTTCTGCAAATTTCCGCATGACCATCACCAGAGACCCCACAATCTGACCGGAACGGAATTCTTTCCGGTGTGTCACAGAAATTTCTCCGGTTTCATCCAGAATCACCAGATATTCACCCTGTTCGGAGTGTTCTGTCAGGAGAAAATCACCCTTGTGAATCTGTAACATTTCCAGATCTTTCTGACAGCAGGCAATCAGATAATTTTCTCTGGTAAGACAGGCACTGTCAAAATAATGCAGCGCATTTTCTGGATTTTTCATCTCAACAAAATCCTGCATTTCATGAATCACAGGAAGCCCTCGTTTTTCTGATATGACAATTGTCCGGTTCTTTCCCTGATTCATATGAATTTTGCTGTCTTCTTTCAATTTGTGCAGATATTTATGCACAGTGGATGTGGATTTTGTATTTGTCCCTGCACAGATTTCCCGGACGGACGGCGAAATGCCGTTTTCCCGGATATATGTCCGGGTAAATTCCAGAATTTCATTGTATTTCTGTTCATTCACATGTTTCATGCCATTTCCTCCTGTTTTCCGTATATTTCTGTCATTCGTCCGACAAGCATTGCCGCAATTTTGTTGACATCCCCACAGCCCATTGTCAGAACCAGATCCCCCGGCTTTGCGTTCTCCAGGACATACTGACAGACATCTTCAAAATTCTGATATTTTCTCTCATCTGTATATTCCGTCTGTTCATCCTGCGGAAAATAAACTGCATTGTGCATGATCTCCGCAAGATTTCTTGTATAAATCTGATACGTGTTCTTTTCACGGGATCCCATAATGTCCGTGAGAACGGCAATATCCGCAATTTCCAGAGACTGTGCGAATTCTTCCAGATGCTGTGCCGTCCGGGAGAATGTGAACGGCTGAAATACAGCAATAATCCGGTTGTAATTCATTTGTTTTGCCGCCCGGAGCGTTGCCGTCAGTTCCGTCGGATGATGTGCATAATCATCCGCAATCGTAATCCCGTTTATTTTTGCTTTGACCTCAAATCTTCTGCCTGCGCCACAGAATGCTGCCAGTCCCTGGACAACAGATGCAAACGGAATCCCCAGAAGATCACAAGCTGCGACTGCTGCAAGAGAATTTAAAATATTATGCTCACCAGGGACTTGCAATGTAATCCGTCCCAGGACTTCGCCGGATTTCATGACAGTATAAGCCGTCTGTGCGCCGGTGTGGGAAACTTCTACGGCACGGAACTGATTCTCTTCGCCATAGCCAAAAGAAATGAATTCTTTGCCGGTAATCCCGGCAACTGCCCGGCAGGTGTTGGCATCATCGCCATTGTAAATAATTGTCCGGGATGTCAGTTCACAGAATTTATGAAAAGACCGGATAATATTCTCTACTGTCTTGAAATAGTCCAGATGATCGGCATCAATATTTAAGATAACGGCAATATCCGGGTATAATTTCAGGAACGTATCGACGAATTCACAGGATTCACACACGAAAATATCACTCGTCCCGGCGCAGCCGCTGCCACCGATACAGGGGAGCTTTCCGCCGATAAATGCTGACAGATCAATTTTTGCCGTGTGGAGAATCTGCGCAAGCATTGCCGTTGTCGTCGTCTTTCCATGCGTTCCGGAAACGCAGACAGCATCCGGATACCAACTGCTGACAATGCCGAGCAGTTCGCTCCGTTCGAGAACCGGAACACCGGAATTTTTTGCCGCAATCAGCTCCGGATTGTCCGCCATGATTGCCGCCGTGTGGACGATCAGATCAGCTCCCTGGATGTTCTCTGCTCTCTGCCCTAATGTGACAGGAATCCCCATATTCCGGACAGCCTGGAGAGTATCCGTCTCGTTGTTGTCAGAACCGGTGACATAAAAACCCTTGGCATGCAGAATCTGTGCAAGGGGGTACATACCAGAACCGCCGATGCCGATCATATGAATGTGTTTTTTTTGATCTAAAATTGATTTGTTCATAAAATACACCTAATTTCTTATTAAAAATTACATATTTAGCAGTTATAATACTAATACACTGTTTTTTCTGCGTGATATTTATAATATTCTCCGGCTTATGCCGGGCTATACCAGAAATTAAAAATTAAAAATAAAACAGTGTATTTCTCATCCTATTCATATCATAGAAAAACCTAAGGAGGAACAAGAATCTATGCAGATCACAGACATTAAAATCCGCAAAATCATGACAGAAGGAAGGCTTCGTGCGGTCGTTTCCGTTACAATTGACCAGATGCTTGCCGTGCATGAAATCAAGATCGTACAGGGCGAAACAAGATTATTTGTCGCAATGCCGAGCCGCCGGGATGATAACGGCACGTTCCGGGACATTGTACATCCGATTCAGGCAGAAGCAAGAAAACTGCTGGAAGACAGCATTCTGGAAGCGTATGAAAAACAGCTTACATTGATGGAACTGGAAGCCAGAAATCAGGATGCTCAGAATAGTTCTGTTCCGGACGAAGCATAAACCCGGACGGCATCAACACGACATCATCACACCATCATTAATTTATGCCGGAACGGCGGAAGCCGTTCCATTTTTTTTATTTTTAAATTTTTTTATTTCTGATTCCGGATCGCTGCATATTTCAAAATGGCAATCTGAGTCTTGGCATCCGGAAACTGATTGTCCAGAACTTTCGCAAGTGCCACCTCAAACGGCATTCTCTCCACGTCCAGAAATTCATCTTCATCCAGAGACTGCCGGCTGAATACAAGATCCTGTGCAAGATACATGTGAATCACTTCACTGCAATAAGCAGGTGTCGGGAATAAATTCCCCAGATACGTGAAAGAATTTGCTGTACAACCGCATTCTTCCAACAGTTCCCGTCTGCCGCATGCTTCATGATCTTCACCATATTCTAATTTACCTGCCGGAATTTCGGTTGTCACAGTCGCATGTGGATAACGGAATTGTTTCACAAGCAAGATTTCGTCCTGATCCGTTACTGCCAGGATGCAAACGCCGCCGGGATGTCTCACAACTTCCCGGAATGCCTGCGTCTGATCTTCCAACTGCACGGAATCCCGTTCTACATGGATAATCCTGCCGTTGAAAATTTCCTCACTGTGTAGTGTCGTCTCGTTCAGATGTTCTGTATTCTTCATAAATTTCCTCTCTTTCCGGATGATTTAAATTTTTTAAATTTTCAAGATATGCCCTCGATGCCCTGACTCCAGCCGTTGCAGGATATTCCTCCGGGACGATACTGCTCCGGAATCCAGACGCAGAATCCTGCCAGAGCAACAGATAGATCAAAAATCCGGCAAGTCCCAGAATTGTGATGAAACTCCCGGTTTGCAGTCCGGGCAGTTCATAAGAAAATGTAATCTGATTCTCTCCGGCTTCACACCGGATTGCCAGAAATCCACCGCTGACTTTTTCAACTGCTACAGATTGCTGATTCACCTGCGCACACCAACCGGCATCATAGGGGACGCTGAAAAATACCAATTCTGGTTCTTCCAGGGTAATTTCTGCGGAAAAGCCATGCGAATGATATTGAAAATTCTCACATGCCTGCTTGGCATGTTCCGCACAGGCATCCAGATACGTTTGCCGGTTCAACTCAGATTCTTCCGGGATTGGATATTCATTCAGAATATCCGCATATTTCTGCACCTGTTCTGCATCTAGAATCAGCGCATGAATTAATAATTTTTCCCGGAGCGACTGCTTTTTCTTGTCTGCATTTTTCGCATTTTTTTCATCACTGACAACTTCCGCAAGCATTTCTTCTGTGATATAATTCTGATACGTGAAACCCATCGGGATATAAGCATCATTTTTATAAATAATAAAATGATTCTCCGTCCGGTCATAGACAAAACCAGGCAAAGCACTGATATATTCTGTATTTTCAGAATTATTTTCAGAATCCGGAATCCTCTCAAAATAATATTTCACAGAAAACAATCCCCGGAGCGTGTAATGTCCGGTGTCCGCACGGGATGCTACATCTCTCGTAATCCCGATACTGTCATAAAATTCCATAATGGACGGACTGACAACACTCTGAAAACAACGCATACTGGACAAGCCCCAGAACATGGGATAATTATCATAATTTTCAGAAATATCAATCCGGAAATAATCAGAATCATAAAAAATACTCAAATTCTCTTTTCCATGAATTCCCGTCCGGATGTAGCTTTTTGCATCTGTGCCGATCACTTTTCCAAACCAGACTATCGTACATGTACAAGCAACACATGCCGTCGTGGTGAGAAGCAATGCTTTTTTATGAAAATCCTGTTTTTCTTTTTGAAGTATATAAACCTGATAAAGATACCATGTACCAAGCAGACAAAGAAGGCTCACGATAAACACAATCAGAAAATATGCCGGAATGCTTGCAAATCTGAAAAATTTCAGTTCTTCATTTTCTTTGACCGGCAGGACGGCAATCACGGCATACACACACAAAGCGCCTGTGCAGACTTGTAAACCGGTTTTCCATTCAGTATGTAATTCTGCATGATCGAGCGCATATGCCGTCATCATTGCCATGATCAGAATTGGCATATAATACCATCTTGCATAGTATGCCGCATTGAACATGTAAAACATACTGTTAAGAACTGGAACAAATGCAAACAGAATACAGATAGCAATCAGAATGCTTGCCCAGTGCTTCGGCTTCTTCCGGCAAAATGCAATGACACCGGTCATAGAGAATAACGGCAGATACCCCCCGATGGATGCCCATTTTGAATACTCGCTCTGGAACAGATTCGCCCTTGCCGGTGGATCCGGAATCATGAAAAAACTCTGGATCATCCGGGGTATTTTTGTCCGGTCTGCATAGAGCATCATATCTTGTCCGGTTAAATATTCTGATACCCGGCTATTTTCCAGGATGGCTTTTGCCGCCGGAAGTAGAACCACACAGGCAAGACATACACCGAGAACGGCTTCCAGTACCAGTTGCAAAAAAGCTCGCCAGGTAATTCTGATATTCCCGACACATAATCTGACCAGAAAATAGAGCATCAAAAAGACTGCCTGCCCGGCAAAAAAGAAATAATTCAGAATTGCCATGAGAGCAACACTCCATGCAAAACAGCCTTTCCGGTGATTTCTCAGAAATTCTTCCATCGCAATCAGCATCAATGGAAAAAATGCCGTCACATCCTGGAAATGATTGAAAAAAATATTAAAAATCTGAAATCCCGAAAATGCGTAGAGCAATCCGCCGATCACGGCAATGTCCGGATTTTTTACGAAATACCGGATGTATCTATATGCCGTCAGTGAGGCAATCCCGTGTTTGA
Source organism: uncultured Ruminococcus sp. (assembly GCA_947174625.1). GTDB lineage: Bacteria > Bacillota > Clostridia > Oscillospirales > Ruminococcaceae > UBA3855. The sequence continues at coordinate 987 of CAMWJT010000011.1, read as the reverse complement.
GACACAACAGCCAAGGAATCGCATACAAAACCCAGTCTTCCGGGAGCAGAACTGTGATCCAAAAAAACGGGCTGCCTGTCAAGTAAAACGCATACGATCCCAGAAAACTGCTCCCCAGATCCGTGCCCCAGTCCCAGCCGAGCAAACCGCCATTGCGGACAACTTCATTGGCATGCTGATAAAAAGGCAATTGCTGTGAGACAAAATCTCCGTAATAGATAAAATATCCCTGATCCATGATCAACAGTGGCAGCAGGACAACTGCCAGACTGAGAAATCCCAGACTGAATGCAAGCCAATAGCGTTCCTGCTGATTTTTTCCAAGCAAATTATCACCGCCAGACCGGAAATTTTTCAACAGATTCTGCATATACTATACAGGGCTGAAAAATAAAATTATAAATATGCAATATTGGCAAGAATTCCCTGTTCTGAAATATCCAGGAGCGCATAACTGTATTTTCTGTCAAATCTCGGCGCACCAAGACTCCCAGGATTGATGATGTATAAGCCATTTTCATAACGGCAGTCACACACATGGGTATGTCCATAAAGCAGAATATCCGCTTCATGTTCTTTTGCTTCGTGAATAATCCGGTCTGTGCTGTATTTGACACGGTAAAAATCCCCGTGCGCCGCAAACAGTTTGTGTCCATACGGCAGATTTAATAGCAACGTTTTCAGTGACTGGGACAAAATTCCATAATCACAATTGCCTTTGAGCGTATGTGTTTTCTGTTCCAGTTGCGGATAATTGGAAAACAGATGATATAAATCTCTCTCGCCGTCTCCAAGATGGATGAACATATCTGCATCCTGATGGAGCTGTGTGACATCAATCAGATGATCGACTGCACCGTGCGTATCGGACATAACAACAATCTTCATAATCGCAAATACCTCCTGATTCAATCGTAGAAAACAATAATTTTTAAAATCATCTCATCCAATTTATTATACCACAAACTGTAAAAAAATACAATACAG
>CAMWJT010000010.1 GCA_947174625.1 uncultured Ruminococcus sp. | reverse complement strand
GCGCAGGATTCGACGCACTCGGTCTCGCTCTCCAATATTATAATTACGTCTCTATGGAAGAATCTGATCAGATTGCAATCAGTTCTTCCGACGGAACGCCGATCCCGACGGATGAAAAAAATTTAATTTACATCTCCGCAAAAGATCTGTTTGAAGTCTGCGGCAAAAAGCTCACCGGCTTAAAATTAATCCAGACAAATCAAATCCCCATGACACGGGGACTCGGTTCCAGTTCTGCTTGCATTGTCGCCGGTCTCGTCGGTGCTAATACGCTCCTGGGCAATCCCCTCGGCACAGATGATCTGGTTGACCTTGCCGCCCAGATTGAAGGACATCCGGATAACACGGCACCGGCTCTGCTCGGCGGTATCGTGACGGCTGTCTTTGACGGTCGTCGTGTACACTGGGTGAAACAGGAAGTTTACACAAAATTAAGATTCGTTGCCATGATTCCTGATTTTGAACTCAAAACAGAAAAAGCCCGTGCCTGCTTGCCTTCCGAAGTTTCCCACAAGGACGCTGTTTATAATCTCTCTCGTGCCGCTTTGTTCTCCGCTTCCCTGCTGACCGGGAAATTTGAAAATCTCCGCACTGCCACGCATGACAAACTGCATCAGCCTTACAGAATGGCGCTCATCCCCCGTGCAAGAGAAGTCTTTGACATTGCCTATGCACATGGCGCTTATGCCGTGTATATCTCCGGTGCAGGTCCGACACTGATGGCAATCGTGGATGAAGAAAATACTTATTTTGCAGGAAAAATGCGCTTTTCTCTGGATAATGCCGGTATGAAAGGCTGGCAGGTCCATGATCTCAGAATTGATAATACAGGCTGTGTATTATTATAATTAATAAAAAATCCCTGTTTTACAGGGATTTTTAAATTATATCAAAGCTTGTTTGCAAGTGCAATGGCTTGCTGACAACCGTCCGTTTTTGTAATATCCCCAACGTTTAATACACCGGGAATCAACACTTCACCTATCATAGTCCATTTGTTTAATTCTGCCGTGCGTTCCATCGGAATGCGTACACCATCCATTACAGTCATATCCTCTTCTTCACAACAGGCAATCAATGCACATTCTTTGCCTGCAATGTCTTTTCCGCCAATCACAAGCGAAAACATCCGGTCAATCACAGCTTTCAACTGCGCCGGGATGGAATACCAGTAAACCGGCATTGTAAATACAATGACATCTGCATCCAGAATGGCAGGCGCAATTTTATTGAAATCATCATCAAATGTACAGGGCTTGCCTGTAGAATAACATGTCTCACAGGCACGGCAACCTGCAATTTTCATCATAGCTGTGTCAAACCGTGTCACAGTATGTCCGTTCTGTTCCGCAGTCTGAATAAATGCGTCTGTCATCGCAAAACTATTGCCATCTTTTCGGGGACTTCCTGTCAATACAAGAATTTTCTTGCTCATGATAATTACCTCCGGATTCAAAAATTTTTATTTCAGCATTGACTTTTACGAATTGCTGTGCTATTATTATAGCATAAATCTATAAAATGTCAAGTACGCACATGCAAGTAATATACTTACCAAAAGGAGAGTGTCATCAATTATCATGAATAATCTTACATGTATTCAAAATGCAGAACTGGAAAATACAGGATTTTACTATACAATGCGTCTGATCCAGGGCAAGTATAAAATGTTTATTTTATATACACTCATGCACTACAGAATTGTACGCTTCAACGAAATGAAACGATATATCGGCAATATTTCTTATAAAACACTGAGTGCGACACTGAAAGAGTTAGAAGCTGATCAATTAATCCATAGAAAAGAGTATCCCCAGATTCCACCAAAAGTAGAATACAGCCTGACAGAACGTGGAAAATCTTTGATTCCTATTTTAGACACCATGTGCGAATGGGGAGAAATTCATAAACAGGAGCTGTAAATCATGTTTTTGTATACTTTTTCTTTAATTTCTGGAATCCCATTCTACAATGAATCAGTATATAGGAATACCATACAAATAAAAGCGTATAAATTACAGTCAATACCGTATGAAGCGGAATGTCATCAAAACCATGCAACATGACCTTGACAAAATTAGGAACTAAAATCAACATAAATATGACCCAAACCGGCATCAGTTTTTTATCTATGATGTTTTTCATCATGGCAAGCCTGGATTCGCTGTCGCTGAATATCTCCGTATCCTCTTCTGCAAGCCTGTTGGTTCTCTTTCTGAAATAGCTGTAACCATTCACATCCTGAATATATTCCCAGCCATACTCACCGAACATGGCAATATAACATGACAGATCCTTTTCTTTATCCTCTGCAAAATCCAGTCTGTATATCACGTTCTCAGGCTCGCATTTCTCAAATGTATAAATTCCGTAACTGATATTTTTCAGTTTCCAGCCGGTTCTGTGCATCTCTGTGAGATAAGCTTCTTCTTTTTCATAATCCGATAATAAAAATAATTTTATCCCTTTTTTGATTTCTGGATTCATCTCAAACACCTCCGATATTTCTGTATACTCTTTTGATTCTGTCAATTTCTAATTGCAGAATTTCTTTGCCCAGTTCCGTGATACAATATAATTTCCGTTTTTCTTCTTCCCGTACAAAATAAATTAATCCGTCTTTTTCCATTTTTGACAAACTACCGTACATTGTCCCGGCAGTGATTATCACTTCACCATCTGTCATTTCTTTTACTTTCTGTGTGATGCCATAGCCGTGCATTTCTTCCTGCAAACAGAATAAGATATAAAATCCTGTTTCTGTCATAGGAATATAAATCCGTTTTATTTTATCTGTCATGTTATCATCTCCAGTCTTTGAAAAATTAGATATATCGAAGTGCAATATATCTTACTACAATATAGTATATCACACTGCGATATATTTGTCAAGCATTTTCCAGAAATTCGTCAGGATTACTGATAATCTTATTTTATTTTTAATTATCATAGTATAATTTAAATAAAGCCCCAAAAAACCGCATTTCATAAATCTTGTTAGTTTAGTTAACAGATGTTGCAATATTTGCCGGATTGTGTTATAATATAGTACACTCAGAAATCATTTTCTGATAAATTTTAAATTAAAAAAAAGAAAAGAGAGAAAACATGGAAAAGCGTTATATTTATGCAGATCATGCCGCAACAACGGCGGTATCTGATGCAGTATTACAGGAAATGCTGCCGTATTTTCAGCAGAATTTTGGCAATCCTTCCAGTATCTACGCAAAAGGTCGTGAGAATGAACGTGCCATCCTGGATGCCCGTGCCAGAGTGGCTGTCTGTCTGCATGCCGATCCGAAAGAAATTTTCTTCACCGGGGGCGGTTCAGAATCTGACAACTGGGCAATCAAGGGCATTGCAGATCAACTGGCACAAAAAGGCAAAAAGCATATTATTACAAGTGTCTTTGAACATCATGCCGTCCTGCATACCTGCGAATTCCTGGAAAAACATGGTTTTGAAGTGACATACTTGCCGGTCAGTCCGGAGGGACTTGTCAGTCCTGCGGACGTAGAAACTGCGATCCGACCAGACACGGCACTTGTATCCATTATGTATGCCAATAACGAAATCGGTACCATTCAGCCAATCCCGGAAATCGGTGCAATTTGCAGAAAACATGGTGTTCTGTTCCATACAGATGCTGTCCAGGCGATTGGCAATGTCGAAATTGACGTAAAAGCACAGAATATTGATTTGTTATCCCTCTCCGGTCATAAATTTCATGCTCCCAAAGGGATCGGTGCATTATATGTCAGAAAAGGCATTTCTCTGCCGAATCTGATCCATGGCGGCGGGCAGGAATCCGGTAAACGTGCCGGAACGGAAAATGTCCCCGGTATTATGGGACTTGCCAAGGCAATGGAACTTGCTACAGCAAACATCCCTGCTAAAATTGCAAAACTCACACCCTTAAGAGATCAACTGATTGATGGCATTCTGAAAATTGACCAGACAAGACTGAACGGCGACAGAGAAAAACGTCTCGCCGGAAATGTGAATATCTCCATTGTCGGCATTGAAGGCGAAAGCCTGTTATTAATGCTCGATCATTACGGCATTCAGGCATCTTCCGGCTCTGCCTGTACTTCCGGTTCACTCGATCCGTCCCATGTATTACTATCTCTGGGACTGGTGCATGAAGTGGCACACGGCTCTCTCCGGCTGAGTTTTGGCGAAGAATTCACGCAGGAAGATGTTGATTATATACTGGAAGTGCTTCCGCAGATCGTAGACAGGCTCCGGGCAATGTCCCCGATGTGGGAGACACTTACAAAAGAAAACAGAAAATTAGTTTAATTTAAAATATAAACAGGAGGTTTTTTTCATGAATTACAGCGAAAAAGTCATGGATCATTTTACAAATCCCCGGAATGTGGGAGAAATTGAAAATGCTGATGGCATCGGAGAAGTCGGCAATGCCAAATGCGGCGATATTATGAAAATGTATCTTAAGATTGACGGCGACGTCATCACAGATGTAAAATTCAAAACATTCGGCTGCGGCGCTGCGGTGGCAACATCCTCTATGGCAACGGAGATGATTAAGGGCAAGACGATCAATGAAGCATTACAGCTCACAAACAAAGCCGTCATGGAAGCACTTGACGGTCTGCCGCCTGTCAAGATTCATTGTTCCGTCCTGGCAGAACAGGCAGTCAAAGCCGCCCTGACGGATTATTATAAAAAACAGGGTGTCGATCCTGAACCCATTGTCGGTATAATTCCTGACTGCGAAGACTGCCACGAATAACAGACATGTAGAATGTTCCACATGGAACATTGCCGGATTAACAGGATAGCAAAAAATCTCTTGGCTTTCGGGGGATTTTTTGATTTTTCATGATAAAATAAAGTAAATCAGTCCCGAACAGCCTTCATTGACTAATTCATGCAAAGATTTTCCTTTGAACCTGACTGTGAAGGCTGTCACAAATCACAGATATTCAGAATGTTCCACATGGAACATTGCAAATTAACAGGCTAGCAAAAAATCCCCTGACTGTCAGAGGATTTTTTGATTCTTATTAGAAATTATTATAAAATAAAGCAGATCAGTCCGGAACAGCCTTCGTTAATGACACGTTCCAATGTCTCCTGCAATTTCATTCTTGCCTCTACCGGCATCTTGCATAATTTGTTGTGTAATCCCTCGTTTACTAGTTCATGCAAGGATTTTCCGAAAATGTTAGAACTCCAGATATTCGCCGGATTTTCCTCAAATCCCTGCAATAAATACATAATCAATTCTTCGCTCTGCTTCTCAGATCCCACAATAGGACTCACTGTCGTATTGATCCCGGCTCGCATCATATGAATGGACGGCGCTGATGCTCGCAGACGAACACCATATTTGCCGCCTTGCTTGATAATTTCCGGTTCTTCTAAATGCAATTCTTCCATTGTGGGCATGACAATTCCATAACCTGTCGCTTCCACTTCTTTGAGCGCCGGTTCTAATCTTGCATAAGCTTTCCGGACACCACATAATTCTTTCAGAATCGAAAGCAAATTGCTTTCATCACGGATTTCCAGTCCCGTTTCTTCACTGAGAATTTTAAAGAACAGCGCATGGTGCAGTGTGACAGAAACCGTCACCGTTCCATTTCCAAGATCAATCTCGGAAGCATCTGCATGCAGGACATACTGACATTCACAGATCGGCTTAACAAGTTTTGCCGCATCCCTGACCGTGACAAGCTCCTGTGCTGACTGCCGGATAATAGAAAATACTTCCTGCTTGACAGGATGGTTCTTCTCCAGCATAGAAATCCAGTTCGGCATAGCAAAATTTACTTCCCGGATCGGAAATGTATATAACAGTGCCGTCAGAATTTCCCGAATATCCGATTCCTGTAACTGCGTACAACTGACAGAAAGTACAGGTGTATGATATGTTTCCTGCATCTGCATTGCAAGTGCTTTTGCCTGTTCAGAATCCGGATCGACACAGTTCAGCAGAATGACAAACGGTTTGCCGAGTTCCTGCAATTCCCGGATGACCCGTTCTTCACACTCTGCATATTCTTCCCTGGGAATGTCTGAAATACTGCCGTCCGTTGTGACAACAAGCCCGATGGTGGCATGTTCTGTAATGACTTTCTGTGTGCCGATTTCTGCCGCCATATTAAATGGAATTTCCTCATCAAACCAGGGTGTCATTACCATCCGGGGCATTTCATTTTCAATGTAGCCGAGAGCACTCGGCACGATATAGCCAACGCAGTCAATCATTCTTGCCCGGAACTGTGCACCGGCTTCCAACTGTACAGGGACGGCATCTTCCGGGATAAATTTCGGTTCTGTGGTCATGATGGTCTTTCCGGCGGCAGACTGGGGAAGTTCATCAATGGCACGTTCTTTTTTATAATCGCTGTTGATATTGGGAATGACAAGTGTTTCCATGAAACGCTTAATCAAAGTAGATTTTCCGGTACGGACAGGACCGACCACACCAATATAAATATCACCGCCGGTTCGCAGGGCAATATCAGAATAAATATCTTTCATGCAATCAAACCTTAACACCTTTCTGGAATTTTCTGATCTGATGTTCCACGTGGAACAATTTAATCTCAATAATAATAATAATAATAATAATAATAATAATAATAATAATTAATTCGTAATTGGTATCAGAAGCATACTGTTTTCTGGCAATTGTTCCTGCGTCAGTTCATTTTCTTCCATGATTGCTTCTACACTCGTGTGACAACGCTTGGCAATTTCCCAGATGCTCTCCTGCGCCCTGCCAAAATATAATTTTAATGCGTAATTCTTCGGATGTTCCGCTTCTTCCTGAACAACGATTTCAGACAACACTTCCGTCTCTGTACAGTGTGTCACACTTCCTTCTATCCGCAATTCTGTCTTGATGCTCACTTCGGAAGCGCTGGTCATTGTATACGAACAGTTTTCCGCATGAATTCTTAGTTGAATTCTGTCCTGTTCTCCCAGTCCCTGAACTGTAAACCTGTGTTCAAAGGGTTCCTCTTTTTCCAATAATCTCGGCATTCCTGTATTCTCTTGCACCAGTACAAAACAGCTTAACATGCCATTGACACAGATTTCAGATGTTTCCGCATCCAGATCTGTTGTGAAATTCCGGATTTCACACCAGGCATCATAAACACAATCCATCTCACCATCTGTGCAGTCCAGTTTCATATTCCGGACAAGCAGTTCAGAAAGCATGACTGGTACACTGCTTGTAAATAATCCTGTTTTCTTTATCTGGCAAGGATGTTCTGTTGAAAAAGCATCGCAGACAAGGGATTCTGTTGCAATCCGGAATGCCGTACAGGAAACTGTCAGTTCCGCTTCACAGCGCAAAACTCTCACATCTCCATTTCCGTCCGTCACAGGTTTCAGATCGCATGATCCGACAGAACAGATCACTTCACAGGGATCCTGTTCCTCTACGCCCTCCAGTTCGATCATCTGACTGTAAGGAATCCGGAATGTCATGGATTCTAATCCCGGATTATTTTCTTTCTCACAGGCATAAAGAATTTCAATCTGCAAATTTCCCTGTGCGAGAAGATTACCGGAAACAAGCTTCTGTGACTGTTCCACAGGTTTCGCCTGACAGCGGACAACATGTAATAAAGGCGGTTTGGAATTACCGAGTTCCAGTTCTTCGGCAAGTATAATATGATTCATGGTGTGCATTCTTTTGGCTTGATACTGGAGCGGTATTTTTTTTAACTGCATGTTCTTCCCGAACAGGTCACAAACAGCATTCTGCTGATGAATCGGAACAGTCCGGATACGGATTGTGACAGCGCCCCTGACATCCAGACGGCGACGGCTGACAGCTCTGCAATTCACATAATCCGTAGCCGGAAGAATTTCCGTGACGATAATTTCACCGGGAGGCAGTTCCGCCGTCCTGGAAAAGTGCAGATTCTGTGTCACACATTGCAGAACGTGACTGTTTTCACTGCAATAGAGAATCCGGACTTCTGCGAGAAGTTCATAAGACAATCTGTGATCGCTCACGGATTCATTGAGAATACTGGGTTTGACAAAGCATTTGATTAATTTGCAGACATCCGGATAATAATCCGGCAGGATATAATCTAATTCTACGCTCTGTTCCTGCATCATCGTTTCCGCCGGCGCACTGGCAGAAACAGCAATCTGATTTGTTCTGAGTTCGGTCATCCCGGAAAGCCTCCTGATTTATGATAGATTAACAGAATGGAAATTACTTCAAATTTCCTGATTGCTAGATTCTATGCAAGGACTGTCCGGAGTATGACAGATCTGTTTCTGAAAAAACAGAAAGCCCGAAAGCAGTTGCTTAAAACAGCTTTCTGGCTTAAAAATTCAATAGCAGTGAATTTAAATTTTTTTGATCTTAAATGACAGATGATAGGGGTATCCCTCATCCATGTTATCATACTTACTGAAATCAAGGTGTCGTTGCCCTTTTAATTTATTTTCGACAATCTCCAATACCTCAAATTGATCAAAATCCTCAATTGCAAATGTCATTCCGCCATCTTTTGTCCAAATGTATCCAAGACCGGCATCACGGCATATAAACTGATAACCTTGCTTTTGATAAATTTCTGCCACTATTTTAGAGATAGATGTTTCTGTCCCTTCCTCCAGAAGCAACAGGATATTGCATACCTGAGTTGCCAGATTTTTAATGATTTTTCTTTTATTCCCTTCTCTGCGTGCCATATCCTCAACCTCCGTCTATCAAAATAGATAAGTCATCTCTATATAGTTTCTTCACTAAACTCACTATGAAATTTATTTTAGAATTCTTAAAATAAAATCACAGCAATTATCACCTCTGCCAAGTGTTTTCTTACGCTCCCACGAAAGTTTGGGGTGCATATTTCCATACGCCGTATCATCTCCATTGCAAAATTCAGGACAGCCATACGCAGAACAGATTGAAAAATACGGACATTTTACGATATCAATCTGACACACATCATGCCTGATACTACGATCTATCACTTCAAAATTGGATCGAGTTCCAAAAAATTTATGGATGATGCCTGCCATAATCCGGGGAGCAAATTGGTAAGCAAACGGAATCCTGCATAGTTTTTGTAATTTTTTCGCCGTCAAAGCACATTTTTCTGAAAAATATTCTTCAATTATGGAATATGCCTGTTCCGGTTTCCCAGTATATTCCGACACAGCCTTATAAAACGCAATGCAAGGCAATATTTGGTTTACAGTATGCATTGTAATTTCCTTTGGCTTACCTTGCTCCGCTTTAGAGTATGCAAGAAACAACTCTCTTGCCTTTTTCTCAAATTGACCTTGCTGCTCCGAGAATCTCTCTTTACTTCTTGCAAGCAAATCCTCAAGAATATTTTTAGAATGTTTCATCTCTTATGCCTCAAGTCTCTAGTCAGTCTCTCTATTGCAAATATATCATCATAATATATTCTTGTTCATTCTCGTCAATAATTTCAAAGCCTATGTTCTGATACATCTTTACTGCATAATTTGCTTTTTGTACTGCAAGAGAAGCTTGCTGATAACCGGATTTTTTCAGGATTTTCAGCATTTGTTTCATCATTTCCGTCCCAATGCCAAGCCCCCGATATTCTTTGTATAGGGAAATTGCAAAAGATGGAGTCTTATCATCAATATGCCCATAATCATACATAATACGAACCCAGACAGCTCCTATGACTTTATGATTGATCTCCGCAATCAAAGCTTTATCGTGTATCTGTGAACCAAAATTCTCAATATAAACCTGCAAATCCGGCGTATTTACAATAGACCTGGGCGGAGGTTCGACCCCCTCCGGTACAAAAATTGCTTCATACAAAAAATCCTCTAATAATATATATTCTGTTTCTTTTATTTCTCGTATGCTATATTTCATATCAAACTCCTACAAGAATCAATCTTGATTATTTTCATCATCTTCATGCGGATCTTTGGTTAATCTCTCAATCGCATTCGTATTTAATTTTGCTGTGAGTTTGAGTCTGTTGATTTCTCGTTTCAGATTTTCTAATACAGCATCTTTTTCTGATTTTTTACTTTCCTGTTTCAGAATTTCTGTCTCAGCTTCACATTTCCCTAATTTCAGAAGAATCCTGACTTGTGTTTCTTTCAGCTTTGCAAGTTCCGCCTGCACTTCCTGCATCTGGCGGTTTAACAAATTATTCTGTAATTCTAAAATCCGGATCTGTTTGAGTAATTTCTGATTCAACTGATTCTGTTCTTCACCGAATTTTTCAAGTGCCTGTCCAGTCTTGCCAATTCCCTGCATGGACTCATATGTTTTGGCATCCAATGCTCTCACCTGCTCTTTATATTAAATAATTCCGAAATTTCTCCGGTTATGATCCAGCATTGTCCGGAGCGTTTCTTCTAATGAAAATTCTGGTTTCCATCCCGTCACTGTCTGTAATTTCTGAATATCTGCTTGTATACACGAAATTTCAGCCGGACGCATCCGGGATGAATCCTGTTCTATGACAATAGACTCCATACTATAGCCAATCAGAATCTCCAGAAGTTCCCGGATAGACACAGCATGTCCGCTGCCGACATTATAAGTCTCTCCCGGATGTCCATGCTGCATGATTAATCTGTAAGCCCGGACAATATCCCGGACATCAGAAAAATCCCGTTTTGCCTCCAGGTTGCCGACCTGCATGAAAGGCGGTCTGAGACCGGCTTCTATTTCTGCAATCTGCAAAGCAAAATCTGCCGCCACAAAAGTTGGTGCTTGTCCGACGCCGATATGATTGAATGCCCTGACCATCAGCACATCCATCCCATAAGCTTTCGCATAAATATTCCCGATCATATTCTGACAGGCTTTTGTCACAGCATACAGATTCGCCGGACGGAGTGTTTCTTGTTCATTCACAGGACATGCACCCTCACGCAGATAACCGTATTCTTCACTGGAACCAATCAGAAGAATCCGTGGATGATAATCTTCCACAGCACGGACAGCATTTAAAAGATGCAGTGTCCCTTTCAGATTGACATCTACTGTCAGCTCCGGATCTGTCCAGGAAATTGCCACGGAACTCTGCGCCGCAAGATGATAGATCTGCGCCGGTTTGTGCAGTTCCAGAATTTTTCTGACTTCATACGCTTTTGTTAGATCCATATCCAGAATATCACAGTTTTTGCATCGGATATATTCTTTCGGGAGTTTCGTCGCACCAATATGGGCATGTTCCTGCAATAATTCCTGTAGGAGATAATTTCCGACAAAACCGCCTGCCCCAGTGATCAAAGCATCCAATTTCCACACCTCACTTTTTTGATTATTAAATATTTAAATATTTTTCTTAAATTCTTCTCCTCTTTACCAATCTGCAACTTTGGGGAGATTGTTGTTTCACATAATTCAAGTATCTGCTGTCAGGATGTTCCACGTGGAACATTCTGAATCACAAATACGCACTACAATGTTCCACGTGGAACAATTTTATTTTTCTTTTTTTTAATTTTTTAATGATTGCCACATAGAACATCATAAACTTCCTGCATAATTCTGTTACTTTCATAACAATCATAGACACGTTTCCGGGCATTCTCTCCGTAGATTTTCCGAAGTTCCGGAGCATCTGCAAGCATCTGGATTGCATCTGCAAGTCCCTGTACGTCTCCCGGTTTCACTGTCAATCCCGTTTCACCATGAACACTTACATAAGGAACGCCTGTCGGCAGATTGGTATTGATGACTGGTTTTCCGTAAACCATAGCTTCCTGCTGTACAATCCCAAACGCTTCGGAATTTTGCACAGACGGCAAAATAAAAATATCACAGTCCGCAAATGCTGTCTTGAGATCTGCCTCAGACAACTTTCCCAGAAAATGTACTGCAAGATTTTCTGCCAGACTATGAAGTTCCGGTTCTAAAATTCCAGTACCACACAGAAATAATTCACAATTGCGTACCTGTTGGAATGCTTTCAGCAGGATGTCAATACCTTTATAATAAACAAATCTGCCGACAAATAATAATTTGACATGCGCCGGGTTCTGTAATTTTTCATGCAGAATTGGCTTGTAATCGAACATTTCATAATCTGAAATTTTCACCGGATAGGGAATAATTCGGCATTTATCCCGGAATGGTGTCAGAAATGCGGAACTCTGGATATGTCCCTCTGTCGCTGTAATGATGCAATCTGCCCTTTGTAAAAATTTTTTCAGAATCGGCTGATAGAGCTTCAGAAGATGTTTCTGCCGGATCACATCACTATGCCAGGAAATCACAACCCGAAATTGACAATGCGACAAGAGACAGGCAAGATCACCCAACGGAAACGGTGTGTGAAATTCAATCACATCCGCCCATCTGGCAAGCGTTGCAAATTTCCGGAAAAATTCCAGAGAAACCGGACAGGAACAGAACACGCCGGCACTTGCACAGCGGACTAGTTCAAAATTTGAGGATTTCCATTCTGTGATGCCCTTGCCATGTTCCTGACAGACCAGAACTTTCACTTCCACATCCGGACGACTCGCAAGATAATCTGCTCTTTGGGCGATCACAGTTTCAATGCCGCCGACATGAGGCGGATAGAATTTATTGACTTCCAGAATATGCAATTTTTTATGATTTTTCTGATTCATCAAGTAATTCCTCGTAAACCTGATATAATAATTCTGCACTGCGCTCCCAGGAAAACTGTGCCGCCCTGGCAAGTCCCTCCGCACGGAGACGCTTCCGTAATGCCGGATCTGTGTACAACAAATGCAAACCGTCCGCCATTGCCTGGACATCTTCCGGCGGAACGATCACAGCACTTTTTCCGGTGACTTCCGGGAGCGATGCCGCATCGGACACAAGAACTGGTGTGCCGCAAGCCATGGCTTCCAGGGGCGGCATCCCAAATCCTTCATAAATGGACGGAAACACAAATGCTAATGCGCCGCTCAGGACTGCACACAAATCCGGATCGGCAATATATTCTGTAAACAGAACATTTTTTTCTAAATGCAATTGCTGGATTGTCCGGAACAGACTTTCATTTTTCCATCCCTTTGCACCTGCAAGGACAAGCTGCGGCAAATTTTCAGAAGAATTCGCATAAACGCTAAGAAACTGTGCATATGCCTGCATGAGCCGCTCCAGGTTCTTTCTTGGTTCGATTGTACCAAGATATAGAAAATAAGGTGAGTGGACGTGATATTTTTTCAGAATATTCCAGATCTGTTTCTGATCTGTCACAGGACGGAATTTTTTCAGATCCACACCACAGGGAACGACCCGGATTTTTGCGGCGAATTCCGGATAATATTTGATAATCTCAGATTTTGAAAATTCAGAATCTGTGACAATCCTGTCTGCACGGTGCATGGATTTCACAAGTCCTAGATCTAACATGCGCCTTGTCCTACCCCGTACAGTTTCCGGGAATGCCTGATAGACCATATCATGAACAGTGACAACGGATTTTCCGGAGACACCGGGAGGAACAATATAATTAAAAAAATGTGTGATCTGGCAGTCAGATCCGAAGAACCACTGATAAGGCACAGGAACAAAACCGGAAAGAACTCTGTAGAGATACGGCGAACAGAACGCATGCCGTGCAGAAATATTCTGATGTCTGGAAACATATGCCGCAATTTCCTGTTTATGCTGCTCCAGATTTCTGGCAGCAAAATAATTCAGGATAAATTGATGTTCCACGTGGAACGTTGTCATTGCCCGGATCTGCCCGTCTGCACAGAAACCTATGCCGGTTTTTCTGCCCAATAATGGCAGTGCATCAAATGCAATTTTTATCATAGATTTATCATAAAATCATAAATTATAAATAAAATTTATTGATTTTTCAGTAATGCCAGATCATGCGCCACCATCCGGCTGACTAATTCCTGAAAATCAATTTCTCGTTTCCAACCCAGTCTGGCTTCTGCTTTGGAAGGATTGCCCAGTAAGACATCTACTTCGGCAGGACGGAAGAAGTCCGGATTGATTTTTACACGGATTTCTCCAGTATTCCGATCTCTGCCGACTTCGTCAACTCCTGTTCCCTCCCAGATCATTTCTATCTCTGCGGCACGGAATGCCGTTTCTACAAATTCCCGGACGGTTCTGGTCTCATTTGTTGCAATGACATAATCATCCGGCGCATCCTGTTGGAGCATCAGCCACATTGCCCGGACATAATCTTTCGAATGTCCCCAGTCCCGTTTAGAATCCAGATTACCAAGCTCTACAAAATCCTGCAAACCGTACTTGATACTGGCAACGGCATGCGTGATTTTTCTGGTCACAAATTCCAATCCCCGGCGTTCCGATTCATGATTGAACAGAATCCCGGAACAAGCATACATACCATAGCTTTCCCGATAGTTTTTTGTAATCCAGTGTCCGTAGAGTTTTGCCACACCGTAGGGACTTCTTGGATAGAATGGTGTCTTTTCCGTCTGCGGCATTTCCTGGACAAGTCCGAACATTTCAGAAGTCGAAGCCTGATAGAATCTTGCTTCCGGCTTGACAGTGCGGATCGCTTCGAGCATATTTGTTACACCCAGGGCATCAATTTCTGCTGTTCCTAAGGGTGTGTCCCAACTTGTTGCCACAAAAGACTGTGCGGCGAGATTATAGACTTCATCCGCCTGTGAGATTCTCATCGCAGAAATGAGTGAGATTACATCCGTCATATCTGCATAAATTAATTTTATCTTATCTTTTAAATGCAGAATGTTGCCATAATCAACCGTGGCTTTTCTGCGCCAGATGCCATAGAC
>CAMWJT010000009.1 GCA_947174625.1 uncultured Ruminococcus sp. | reverse complement strand
TGGGGCATAAAGTTTGAAAGACCGTTTATTCTGCCGGACAGAGGTGCAAGAACAGTGTCCTACATGGAACGGGATTCGCTGTTTCAGGCAATATCAAAGAAATATCCGCAGAAAAAAGAAATTCCGCTGGAAATGCCGGAGTTCTTCTCGGATTTCGGTGAACCGCCAGACTACGGAAAGAAATTCTCGCTGAAAACTGCACAGGAGAGTGATTCATGATACAAAATTTATCCGACAATGCAACTGCTGTTTATTATTATCTGAAAGCCAGAACCAAACGGAACAGCGAATGCTGTCCGTCAGTCAGAAAAATTGCCAAAGACCTGAATATCAGCAGAAGTACAGCATTCAGAGCAATAAAGGAACTCGAAATTGCCGGACTGCTGATCAGAGAGAATCGGCATCAGAAACATGGCGGTCAGTGTTCCAATTTATACAGAATGGGAGATGATAAGCATGTTTGACTGGGTAGGAGATACACTCGGATGGATTGGAGATGCCGTATCTTCGATGTGGGAGAACTCATTTACGACCACGGTCAATGACATTACAGAAATTGTATTCAAGGCATTTTTTGAGTGGATCTATGGACTTGTTTATGGCGGTATTGCTGATATTTTCGAGTATATCAACGGCACATCAGCAGATATTTTTGACCTTGCATGGGTACAGGCATTTATTGTACTGTTCCATCATCTGGGATGGATGCTGTTTGCATGCGGCTTTGTTGTGTCAATATTTGATATGGCGATTGCAAGCGATTCCGGACGGGGCAATATCAAGGATACCTGTCTGAATACTGTAAAAGGATTCTTTGCGGCAAGTCTTGTGACGGTTGCACCGCAAAGGCTCTATTCTTTCTGTGTAGCATTACAGGGCAGTTTTGCGCACGATTTGCTGTCGAGTTTCATCAGCACTTCGCCGGGAAATGTGATCGAAGCAGCGATGTATGTGATCGAACAGCTAAGTCCGAAAAAATCAGTTGCCGGACTGTTGCTCATCATCCTGTTCGGTTATAGTACGATTAAAGTTATCCTTGCGAACATCAAGAGAGGCGGCATTCTGCTGTGTCAGATAGCAGTCGGCAGTCTGTATCTGTTCTCTGTTCCCAGAGGTTTCACGGATGGATTTTACAGTTGGGTGAAACAAGTAATTGCCACTTGCCTGACAGCATTTTTGCAGACGACAATTCTGTATTTAGGACTGCTGACCTTCCAGACACATGAAATTCTGGCACTCGGCATTTGTCTTTCTGCGAATGAAGTACCGAGAGTAGCACAGATGTTCGGACTTGACACGGCTGCCCACATCAACATGACAAGTGTAAGCAGTGCTGTCGGCATGGGTTCAAGAATGGCACGGCTTGTTGCTGCAAAACATTGAGGTGAGGAAATGAGGACTTATATTTATCCTGAAAATCTGCGTTCCAGCACAAAACTGTGGTTCTGGAGCGTAAAAGATTTCTGTATTTTGTGCGGTGGTATCATCATAGCGGCGATATTCCTCGCAAAGCTGTGGACTTTTATCCCAGTAGCGACGGTAATTTGCTATGCTTTTCTGACGTTCAGGGCTGATGACACTGCTGTGATTGACTATATGATGAGTGCTATCAGATATTTCTGCTTTTCACAGCAGGAATTTCACTGGGGAGATGATGGAATATGAAGAAAAGTGTGCAGAAACTGATTGGATTTGAAGCATTCACGAAGTATGGCATCAGAGCGAACAAAGA
This sequence comes from uncultured Ruminococcus sp., assembly GCA_947174625.1. Lineage (GTDB taxonomy): Bacteria > Bacillota > Clostridia > Oscillospirales > Ruminococcaceae > UBA3855. Next base: position 13,229 of record CAMWJT010000009.1, on the reverse strand, counting down.
AGAATTTATCTTCTTTTCGGTTGAGCCGGTCAATATTTCAGTGCTGTCAGCAGCGAATATCGAAGCCAAAATTCATCACCTGATGATGATACTCAGTATCGTTCCGGAACTGGAACTGCTCGCCCTTGATAGCTGTGAGTCGTTCGATCCCAACAAGATATACGTCCAGAAACGGCTCAGAGAGGAAAAAAATCCGGCAGTCCGGAAACTGCTGGAAGCTGACTATACTTTTCTCGATGAGATACAACTGGAAATGTCCTCGGCGAGACAATTCCTGTTCGCTGTTCGATTTCACAGAGAAACGGATGAACAGGTATTCCGTCTGATAAACCGTGTTGACAAGGCAATCGCCGAGCATGGATTCATGATAAAACGCATAGGCAGACCGGAAATCAAACGAATGCTTGCCTTGTATTTCGGCACAAGCATTTCCGGCGAGGAAATAGATGATGTCGAGGGAGAACATTATTTTGACTTGGAGGGATTGCATGTTCTGGAAGAAGCTGACACCTGAAAAAAGGGAACTCATCCGCATAAAGAATTTTTTCGACCGGATTTCGCCGGGTGTACTGAAATTCTGGACTGACCATTATGTGTGCGGGAACTATTACAAGAGCGTGTGGGCGGTTTCGGAATATCCGCCGACCACGGAAGAAACAGCGATTCTTGCACATCTTGCTGACAAAAACGGCGTGACTTTAAGAATCTACAATCGGCTTGTGGACAACATGGAACAGCGGAAAATTGTTCAGCAGGCAATGCGGAAGAATCACATGATGACTACCGTCACCGATGTGAATGAGAATATCAAAGCACAGGACAACATCAATGATGTCGTCGAACTGCTGTCGGAACTGCGCAGAAACAAAGAACCTTTGCTCCATACGGCAGTATTTATTGAACTGAAAGCCAGCACGGAAGAAAAACTCCGTGAACTGCAGGCTGACACGCAGATGGAACTGACACGCTCCAAAATTACGGTTGACAGACTTCTGATGAAACAGAAAGAAGGCTTTCTTTCCGTTCTGCCATGTGGTCACAATATGTTCGGACAGCAGTTCGAGCGTATTCTTCCGGCATCGAGTGTGGCGAATCTGTTTCCGCTGAACTACTCCGGCAAGACGGATGAGCAGGGATTTCTCATCGGTCGTGACAAGTACGGCTCGAATGTACTTGTCGATTTTGACAAACGAACTGATGACAAGACCAACAGCAATGTGTTGATCCTCGGCAACTCCGGACAGGGCAAATCCTATCTGATGAAACTGCTCCTGTGCAATCAGAGAGAAGCCGGAAAATCTGTTCTCTGCCTGGACGTTGAGGGAGAATATCGGGATTTGTGTGAGAATCTCGGCGGCACATATATCGATATGATGTCGGGAGAATATATGATAAATCCGCTTGAACCAAAGTCATGGGGCGAAGCTGACAAGACCGAAGATGCGCCTGAAACATTTCGCAGAGTGACCAGACTTAGTCAACATATCAGTTATCTAAAAGATTTTTTCAGGGCATACAAGGATTTCACAGATTCTGAAATTGATTGCCTGGAAATTATGCTGATGAAACTCTATGCCAGATTCGGTATCGATGACAACACGAATTTCAGTCGTTTATCCGTCGAAGATTACCCGACTGTTTCAGACCTCTATGATCTGACGGAAAAGGAATATCAGGCTTATGACCGAGAGAAAAAGAATCTGTACACCGAGGATATGCTTCAGAATCTTTGCCTCGGACTGCACTCCATGTGCAAGGGTGCAGAATCAAAATATTTCAACGGACACACAAATATCAGGGACGGCGAATTTATCTGCTTTGGTGTGAAAGGGCTGATGGATACCAACAAGAAACTCAAAGATACATTGCTGTTCAATATTCTGTCATTCATGAGTAATCAGCTGCTCGGCAAGGGCAATACGGTGGCGGCAATTGACGAACTGCACATGTATCTGTCTAATATGACAGCAATCGAATATATCCGGAACGGCATGAAACGTGTCCGAAAAAAAGAGTCCTCATTTATTCTGGCAAGTCAGAATATTGAGGATTTTCTTTTGTCTGAAATCAAGGAATTCACAAAGCCCCTGTTCAGCATTCCAAGTCATATTTTTTTGTTCTATCCAGGGAATATCTCACCTGTGGAGTTCATGGATGTACTCCAGTTGGAAGAATCCGAATACGAACTGTTCCGCTATCCGGAACGTGGTACGTGCTTTTACAGGTGCGGAAATGAACGCTATCTGTTACAGGTGATTGTTCCGGCTTACAAGGCGGCATTGTTCGGAAAGGCTGGCGGTCGATGAAAGCGGCGATTGTAAAATTTCTGCTGAGTCTGCTCGCTGACAAAAGAACACGGCATAGAATATTGCTGATGATCGGCAGTATCATTGTGGGACTGTTCTGCATGATGATACTGCCGTTTGTGGTCTTATCCACCCTGAACAAAACCGAGCCGCCGGAGATAGAAACAGAATTTGATGAATCAGAATTGCTGTCAGCCATTGATGCTGACAGGCTGACAGCAATGGAAATAAACGGGCAAATCCTAGCAGATATACTCTTTTGCAAGGGCTTGTCAAATCAGATCATGAAAGCACAGCTGATTTATCTGTCTTATTCTGATGATAACCAGATCACTGATTTTGATGAGTATACCAACGTTTTTCACATCGAAGATGACAATATTCTGATAGACTGTTTGAATTCAGATTATGCATTTGAAATTGACAAGGACGAATTTCAGCGAACGTATCTGTTAGTGAAAAATGCGACAATTGACCCTTATCTGTTCACCAGTCCAGAAACGAAAAACAGCACCGATCTCGCCGCATGGTGTCGGAATGCCTATGAATCCGGATGGCTTTCAGAATCAGGACGGGGCGAAATCAATCCGGAAAAGCAATGGAGAACTGCCGATAATGTCGGACTGCTGCTGGGATATCTGAATTATCATCCAAATGAAAAATTGTTCAGCAATGACTATGATACATTGTTTTATACAGAGCAAGGCTTTCTGGATACCATGCCGGATGTGGCTGGAATTGGCGTGTTCAATGGTGAGGAGTTTGGAATTTATGCCGGTAACGATGAAGTCATTTTCTGTTCAGAAATTGTTGGTCATGCGGAAAAAACTGACTTAACATGTGGAATCTGGACAAACTGGTGTACGTTTGATGCGGTCGAATATCCGCAGGAAGTATGGAATGCCGTACAGGCATTACAGCTGGAAGAATCTGAAGAAATTTATGAAGATGAAAGTGAGGAATCAGCCAATGAAAATTCATTTGAAGAATAGAAATTGTGAATTGACAGAAGATTTTCCAAAGAATCAGTTCGGATTGCAGGATGCACTTGACCGTCTGCATCAGTCAGGAAACAGGAATGTCCTATTCCGTTTTGACTGTGATACTGAAAAAAATATTCTGCCACCGGAACTGTCCAACAGAGAATTTCAAACAGATCTATGCAGGCTCAATATGTTCGCAGAACGATTGGAAACAATGACACCGGCAGAAAATGCAACATACAAGGCAGTGCTGAAAGTGAATGCTGTTTCTGATTTTGATGAACTGTTGCAGATGACCTACAATCTAGGGAGCATACCCGTGATAAAGGCTTCCTGTTTTTCTGAACTTGGTGCATTTGCTGTTGAACAAGAAATGCTACCTGAAATCGAGAACTGTCCAGCTGAACTATTGAAGTATCTTGATACTGAAAAACTTGGCAGGCTGATGGCGGAAAGAAATGGAGGGGTGTTCATTGATGATTACTATTGTGAGCCGGAAATGTATGAAAAACTGGATATTCACATCGAAATTGGCAGTCCAGAACCGTGTTTCTTCCGTCTGCTCTTAGCACCGGGATCGGGTGATAAACATCTTGCAGAATGGGTATCTCTGCCCTGTGAAGTCTCGGAATTGGAAGGAAAAGCATGTCTGCAATGGGAGTCCGCACTGCCGAATCTGCGGATTTCACAGTGTCCGGAACAGGCTGAAATTGTGTCATTGAATTATCTTGCACAGCAACTGTCACAACTGAATAAGCAGGAATTTGTGAAGCTGAAAGCGGTCATGGAACATGAAAATGTTCGGAACATTGCTGGAACGGTTGACTGCATCAACTATCTGCATGAGTATGATTTTGATCCTCTGCCCTGCAATCAGAATGAATTTGCAAATCTGTATCTGATGCGGAATATCCCTGTTGATTTTCCTGTCAGAATGTTTGCAGATGTGGATATGTCAAATTTCGGTAGTGAGATTCTTCATCAAAAACAAGGGAAAGTCACCAACTACGGCATATTATCCGGCAGAAATCAGGTACTCTATGCCGGACTGACTGCCGAACCGGAGCAGTCAGAAAGTGAGGATGAGACGGAAGAATCTGCTATGAATATGGGAGGAATGTAATTTGAAAAAGAATATTGATGTGAACGAAGAAAAGCTGTCAGCTCTGGAAATGTATCTCACACAGAAGAATACCACGCTCGATGAAGAACTGACGAAGTACACGGAACAGCTTTACACGAAAACTGTTCCGCAGAATGTCCGTAATTATATCGAAATGACGGCAATGAAACGAACTGTGAGGAAACCAAAAACTGTGCCGGAGCAGGACTCCGGCACGGTTGTATCGGAGCAGATTTGACACGGGGGGTACGTTATTGCGAGTTAAAGCGGCGGAGTCGCCGCATGCACAGCGGCCGGCAAAGCCGACCGCATATGGGCATTGTTGCGTAATTGTGCTGAAGGGTTGCAAATCGGGAATCTTAATTTTTTCGGTGTCGTGATAACATCAGGCACGGAATTTCGGTAAAAAATCAGAGGTTGGAGGTAATTTTATGGGTTTTGAAAATAAAATCAAGTTTGCATTGTGGGCATATCCGCAGACAATGAAAGATGTAGAACAGCATTACAAAGGTGATAACTGCAGATCGCAGAGTGAGTTCATCGAAAAGGCTGTGAAATTTTATATTGGCTATCTGGATGCAGAACGGCATGTGAATTATCTTTCTCCAATGATAACAGAAACGGTTGCAGCCACAATCAAAGGTACAGAACAGCATATCACAAGAATTTTATTCAAGGTCGCTGTCGAACTCGGAAAGTTGTCACACATGCTTGCGGCATCCCATGAGGTCGATTCTGAAACACTCTGTCAGCTCCATGCAATGTGCGTGAGTGAAGTGCGAAAAATCAATGGAATTATTGATTACGAAGATGCCGTGAAATTTCAGAAAGAGTGATTCCTATGCCGAAAATTATTGTCACGAGCCGCTATCTGAAAAGCGGCTCGAAACAGAAATCAAATTATGTGAAATATATTGCTACCAGAAAGGGTTCAGTCGCTGTGAAATTGAACAATGCGAATGCGCCTGTTACCTTCAAGCAACAGGCGTTGATTGCTTCTCTGATAAAAGATTTTCCGGAAAGCAAAAAATCTTTTGCATACAGCAACTACACATCCAATTCGACTCAGCAGAAAGCCTCCGTGTTGATTTCAGAAATTTTGGAACACAATGCAGACTGTATCGCCACCAGAGAAAATTATGTCGGTTATCTGGCAAAGCGACCGGGTGCAGTCAAGTTCGGAACACACGGACTGTTTTCGCAGGAAAACACTCCGATTGATCTGAATGCTGTCATGAAAGAAGTCGGCAGTCATACTGGAAATGTCTGGACACATGTGGTTTCACTTCGCAGAACTGATGCCCAGCGAATGGGCTATGACAATCTGACTGCATGGAGAGAACTTGTCAAACGGCAGATTCCGAATATAGCAAAGCAGTCGAAAATAGACCTTGTCAATTTGAAATGGTATGCTGCCTTTCATGATAAGGAAACCAATCCGCATGTGCATATTGTTATCTACTCGACTAATCCGAAAGAAGGATTCCTCACAAAACAGGGCATTGAAAAAATCAGAAGCGGCTTTGCAAATGATATTTATCATGATGAATCATATCATCTGTACGGACAGCAGACGGATGTGCGTGACCAACTGAAAAATCTGTCCTCAGACCTGATGAAAAAACTGTCAGAACAGATTTCTGTAAATCAGAATCCGGATGCAGAACTGCTCCGGCTTATCAGTCTGCTGTATCAGCAATTATCAGAAGCAAAAGGAAAAAAGGTGTACAGCTACCTCAAGCCGAAAGTCAAGAAAACTGTCGATTTGATATTTGCACGGCTCGCACAGAACGAAACTATCCAACAAATGTACTCACAATGGTGTGTAATGGAACAGACAAAGCATGATGTTTATTCCTCTGCAAAGGTCGATTTTCCGGAACTAACAGACAATCCGGAATTCAAATCTATCAAGAATATGATTGTGAAAACAGTTTCCAATATGAAAATTATGATACCATCCGAAACAGAATTTTTCTTTGATCCGAATGAATCAAAACCGGAAGAAACTTCTGACTTTAAAAGTGAGTTCATCAATACAGACACAGCTTACAAAATAGAATGGTCAAAAGAATATAAACTAGCCTGTCAGCTATTTCATCAGAAAGAAAAATCAGAAGAAGAAAAACAGAAGTGTCTGAAATTGTTTCAAGCCGAAGCGGATGCCGGAAATGTGTTTGCTCTCTATGAGTTAGGAAAGCTGTATGATTCTGATTTTCTCGGAGAGTCGGATGCAGAGAAGTCACAGGAATATTACACAAAGGCACTGAAAGTCTTTTTAGATTTAGAAAAGCTCGACTCTAGAATGAAAAATGATATCCAATATTGTATCGGGAAAATGTTTCAGAATGGACTCGGCACAAAGAAAGATGTCTCCACAGCAATCAAATTTTTCAAAAAAGCCGCCGAAAGCAAGAACCAATGGGCAGAGTTTCAGCTTGGCAGAATTTTTCTGTTTGGCGCAGACGGAATCAAACCAGATCGACAGCAGGCAGTTAAATGGCTCACACTGTCAGCAGAGCATGGGAATTCCTATGCACAGGAAATGCTTAACAGGATGGAACAGCATCAGAATCAAATACTTGCTGATACATCATTTGGATTATTTGTAAATTTGAGCAGAATTATTAATGATAATTATCAGCAGGAACAGAAGAAATTACAATCTCATGTGGATAGTAAATTAAAACGGATCATTCAGAAAAAGAAACAGGAGCTTGGCATCAGGGAGAGTTCAAACCAGACACCAACTTATTAAAGTTTTAGAAACTAAATTTGACAGTATGGTTCCGTTATTAGAATTAAAACTGTACACGGCGGTAAGGGAAACTATGAATCTGGTGTTGACATTATTTGGTTTGTAAAGAAATTGACTATTTTCACAGAATTGTGGGAACATAGAGTGGAAATCTGTGATTTAATACGTGATGCATTATGTGTTGACAGCAGTTGGTGTTCGAAAGAAGACTTGAAATCTATAAATGTAATATTTGAATGTAAACCACAAATGCTTAAGATGATAGAAGGAGAAGTAATATGGGATTAACATCTAAGCAGTATGAAATATTGAATAAATTTTCTGACTATATTAGATACATGGACTGGTCGAATTAAGAGTGAGGAAGATATAGTCAGATTTGTGGAGGATATACATAAGCTAAAAAATTGATTGCCAGAAAATAGTTGATTTTCATTTGTTTTTATAGCTTTTTATTCAAAAAACACTCAGAAAAACAGCAACGAAAACCTCTTAGAAAATCTGTGATAAGAATAATTTTGTCTGCTCCTTTTAGAGAAACAGTCTCATTTTTAAAATTTTTACAAAATTCTAGTTGAAAAAACAGGTTGTTTGTGGTATAATGAAAATATACTTTATGCGGAAAAGAGGAAAATTCAATGGCAAAAAAGAAACAAGAAGAAACGTTAAATCTTGAAAATATTCTGTTCAAGTGCCGTGATATTCTTCGTCAGGCGAGAAATTCCGGCTCTTTCTTTGAAAAACGTGATATGATGCTGACTCTTGTATTCCTGCGATTCATCGGGGAAAAATTTGAGGACGGTGTCGAAAATCTCAGACAGAAACTTATTGAAGAAGGTCTTGACCCTGATGACCCCGATATTCAGGCGGCTTTCTTTGATGATGCCACTTTCACAGACGGTACTTATAATCTCCCTGTTGAGGCGAGATGGTCAACTATCATCAATACCCCTGCTCCGAAACTGAATGTCGCTCTTGATACGGCTCTCCACAGTATCGCCGCAACCAGCCAGCAATTAAAAGGCTGTTTTGTCGAGGGCACTTTCACAACAAGAAATCTTGCTCCAAATGATATCAAAAAAGTAGTTGATGAAATTAACAAAATCAGTCATAAGGCTTTCGGTGAAGAAAAAGATTTAATCGGGCGAGTCTATGAATATTTTCTGAAAGAATTTGCTGTTAATGCCACCAAGGAAGAAGGCGAATTCTATACCCCTCATGACGTTGTCCAGCTTATCGCCGCTATGATTGAACCCTTTGATGGTACACTTTATGACCCCTGCTGTGGTTCGGGTGGTATGTTCATTCAGAGTGCTGACCTCATCAGGGCAAGACAAGGCGATATCAGCTGTATCAATATTTACGGACAGGAAAAAGAACCTGCTACTTACCGCCTTGCAAAAATGAATCTCGCACTCCGTGGACTGAGTCATCATCTCGGGGAAGAAGCAGATTCTACTTTTACCCATGACCTGCATAAAGGTGTCTATTTTGACTATATCATGGCAAATCCGCCTTTCAATCTCAAAAGCTGGTACAATGACAATCTCAAAAATGACCCCCGCTGGATTGATTACGCTACTCCGCCCGACAGTAATGCAAATTATGCATGGATTCTGCATATTCTTTCCCACCTGAAAAAGGACAGCGGTGTTGCGGGTTTCCTGCTTGCCAACGGTGCATTGAATGATGATGTCGCTCTGGAAATCCGTAAAAAACTGATTGAAAAAGACAAAGTGGAAGCTATCATTATTTTACCTCGTGAACTGTTCATTACAACTGATATCAGCGTAACCCTCTGGATTCTCAATCAGAACAAAAAATACGGAAATTATCATGGGCGAGAACTGCGTGATCGCACTCATGAGATTTTATTCATGGATTTGCGTACATGGAAGGAAAACTCTGTCAAGGGTGAACAGAAGAAGAAAGTCCATCTTGTGTCAGAGCAGATTCAGAGAGCTGCTGACATCTATCATACATGGCAGAACAGCGAAACAGACGGCATTGACTATGCTGTGCCGGAGCTGTACAGAAGTGTCGGCATTGAAGAAATCAGAAAGAAGAATTATGCCCTAACTCCCAGCAAGTATATTGAATTTATCGATCATGATTTAGAAATTGACTATGATTCCGAAATGAAACGGATTCAGGCGGAAATGCAGGAGATCATCAAGGCAGAAAAGCAATCACAGAAAATGTTGGAAGATGCTTTCAGGGGGATTGGCTATGGCATTGGTTAAATATAAACTTGGGGAATTGATTTCATTATGTGATGACAGAAATTCTGATTTAAAATATGGTATCAATGATGTCAAGGGGATTTCCATTCAGAAAATATTTATTGAAACAAAGGCGGATATGTCAGGAGTATCATTAAAACCATATATTTTGGTTGAGCCTGATTATTTTGCTTATGTTACTGTGACTTCAAGAAATGGCGAAAAAATTACAATCGCACATAATGATACAAATTCTACTTATATTGTTTCATCTTCTTATGTAGTATTCAAAGTAAAAAGAACTGATTTGCTTGATTCTGATTATCTTTTTATGTATTTCAACCGCCCTGAATTTGACAGATATGCCCGTTTCAATTCGTGGGGAAGTGCAAGAGAAACTTTTTCATGGGAAGAAATGTGCGATATTGACATTGACCTCCCTCCGCTATCCATTCAACAGAAATATGTCGCTATCTACAAAGCCATGCTTGCCAATCAGCAGAGCTATGAGCGTGGACTGGAGGATTTGAAACTTGTTTGTGATGCCTATATTGAGGACTTACGGCGGAAAATGCCGTGTGAGGAAATCAAGCCTTATATCAATGAACTGAATGAAAGAAATATAAAATTAAATATTCATAATGTGCAGGGAGTAAATAGTTCAAGTACATTTGATGATACTAAAGCAAACATGACTGGCATTGATATTCATAATTATAAAATTGTGAGAAACGGACAATTTGCCTATAATCCGTCAAGAATCAATCTTGGTTCAATCGCTTTATTGCAGAATAGTGATTGTGTTGTTTCTCCAATGTATATTGTATTTGAAATAACCAATAAAAATAAATTATTGCCTGAATATTTAATGATGTGGTACAGCAGAAAAGAATTTCAGAGAAGTACATTATTTTATGCTACTGGCTCAGTTCGTGATACATTTGATTTTGATGTAATGCAGGAAGTCAAAATTCCAATTCCTGACATAGAAATTCAGCAGGATATTGTCAATATTTATCAGGCTTATATCATGAGAAAAGAAATCAATGAGCAACTGAAAACACAGATAAAAAATATTTGTTCTGTTTTAATCAAAGGCTCAGTAGAAGAAGGTGCTGCATCATGACTTATAATGAAATAAATAAATTTATCCTCAAGTATTTGAAAAATGACATCACTGGCAGGGCAATTATGCTCACTGGTGAATGGGGAACAGGCAAAAGTTACTATATAAAGAACCAGCTTAAATCTTTTCTTGAAGGCGAAGGAAAAAAATGTGCAATCGTATCTTTATACGGGATTTCAGATGTATCCGAAATCAGCAAAGCACTCTTTTTTGAACTTCATCCCATCATTAAGAAATCCGATTCTGTTGCTGGCAGTGTGGCAAAAGCAGTTGGCAAAACACTTATAAATGGATTAACAAGCGCAATTGGCTTTGATCTCAATAGTCTTGATGATGATGGAATGCAAAAAATATATGAATCTGTCAATCTTTCAGATACACTTGTTGTCTTGGAAGATATTGAACGTACCCAAATAGACATAATTAAATTGCTTGGCTATGTTAATAATCTGTGTGAGAATGATGGTGTCAAAATTTTGCTTGTAACAAATGAGAGTGAACTGCTCACGACTTATGAAGAAACAAATGAAAAAGGGGAAAAAATCAAATATTATACTGATTCTGCTGTTTCATACAAACGTACAAGAGAGAAAACTGTGGGAGACACAATTCATTTTTCTTGTGATTTCGTAGCTACCATTCAGAATATAATCGAATCTTTCGGTATCTATCTTCAAAAATACAACAGCGAAGAGAACGTTAAGCACATTCAAGGTATCTTTTTACTGATGGATTCTTATAATTTAAGAGCATTTATGTATGGATGTCAAAAATTTAAGAATATCCTTGAATTCATTTCTGACAAGCATATTACTATAAATGACACAATTGCAGAAATAATCTTTTATGGCATCGTGGCATTTACACAGCGACAAAGCAGTGGTGCTGATTTGCGGTTTGAGACGAACACCTATTTATCAGAGAGACTTGGAGTAAACAATAAGTTTCCTTTGTTTCGTTTTTGCTATCAGTATATTGTATTTCAAAAAATATCCGAAACGCAAATCAAGAAAGAAGTAGCGTATTATACTGAATACCTGAAAAAAGGTAAATGGAATTCGGGAAACGATGAGGATTTACAAATCATCAAAAGCTTCAATCTTAAAACAGAATCTGAGGTAAAGGATGCCCTTGCAAATATTCCTGATAAAATTAAAAACGGAGCTATACCATATTATGATTATGGTGTATTGGTTAATTATATAGTAGCAATCAAATATGATGCAGATATAGACTTTAGCCTTGAAAGTATCGTGCAGCCAATTCTTAATGAATTGCAGGAAATAGATGATGTTGACATTGAAGCATTATTTAGTTCAAGATATACACTTTATAATACAGAAGGTATTAACTTCTTTGAGCATATAAAACAAAGAATGAAAGAAGCTTTAGTCACTAATGATGAGCATATCGATTTCCCATATAATCCCGCTGATATAAAGGATTATTGCAAAAAGCACACTGACGTTTTGAAAAATTCACTAAAAACCGCTGGCTTTGCTCATAAAATTGATGTTGAGCGTTTTATAGGAATGTTGGAAGGTTGTTCCTCTGAGATTATAAGTGAGATCCGTTCTTTATTTATGGACTTGTACAGAGATGAGCGTTATTCTCGCATAGTTAAAGAAGATCTAAATGCCCTTAAAATACTTCGTGATTCTATTAGCCAACTTATAGAATATGAGGACTATGATAAGATACAAAAGATGCAAATCAAATGGTTTATCCAAAATCTCTCTGATATGATAGTTGCTTTTGATGCTCAAAAAAACCAAATGAGATAATCTAAATTTTACAAAGAAAGAACGTGTTAATATGGCTAAACTAAAAAAATACAATGGACATTTCTGCGAATCTGACTATGAGTATGCGTTCATTTCCTTTCTGGAAAAAGAGGGCTGGCAGTATCTTGCAGGCGATAAAATGAAGCGAGTCTATGCCCGTGACGTTCTCAATACAGAGGATTTCGAGAAATTTCTCAGTGATACCAACCCCGACTTGACAACAGATGAAATCAGGCAGATTTCCGATAGGGTACGCCTTGTCGGTGCAGAGAGTGACTTTGCTACGTTGCACAAAGTCTATAACTGGCTTGTTGATGGTATTCAGTTCACACCGCAGAATGGTCAGCCACGCATGATTTCTTTGATTGATTTTGAAGAACCTACAAATAACCTGTTCAAAGTAGTAAATCAGCTTACTGTTGACTATACAGATAATGGTCAGCTCCATAACCGTCGTCCCGATGTACTTTTATATATCAATGGTATACCGGTGTGCATCATTGAGTTGAAGAATCCTACTGATGAGAAAGCAACTATAGCAAAAGCATGGAAACAGATCAACATCCGCTATTGGAGAGATATTCCGAATTTGCTGCATTATTGTCCATTAGCTTGTATATCTGATGGAGTACAGACAAGACTTGGTACTGTCCGTACTCCATATGAGCATTTCTATGCTTGGCGACGTGTCGATGATGGCGATAAGATATCCACACTGCCGTTTGAAGAAACTGAAACTATGATAAAAGGCGTATACAGTCCAGAGCGTTTTCTTGAAATTTTCAGAGATTACATTTATTTTCAGGATAGTATCTATGATAAGGAAGAGAGAGAAATTGTCTGCCGGTATCCACAGTTTTTCGCTGCACGTCTTTTGAAAAAGAGTATCATTGAATCTGTACAGACGAAAAGCGGAAAAGGCGGGAC